>QKDT01000230.1 GCA_003251995.1 Desulfovibrio desulfuricans | reverse complement strand
GGATTGGTGCGCCAGGATTCCGTAGCGATTGGCGACGGTGTTTTTCTGGGTTTTGGTCAGCGCGAGGCGCACGAAACTGTGGATGCCCAGGGGGCATACCTGCTGCCCGGTTTTATTGACGCGCATATCCATCTTGAATCCAGTATGGTCACCCCCGCGCGCTTTGCCGAAATGGCCCTGCCCCATGGCACAACTTCGGTGGTAGCCGACCCACATGAGCTGGCAAATGTGTGCGGCACAGCGGCCTTGCGCTTTCTGCTTGCCAGCGCACAAACGCTGCCGCTGAGCATCTTTGTGGCTCTGCCCTCTTGCGTTCCGGCAACGCCCTTTGAGGACAGTGGTGCGGTGCTGCTGGCGCAAGACCTGGCCCCCTTCATGGACAGCCCGCGCGTGGCCTCGCTGGGCGAAATGATGAACTATCCCGGCGTGCTTAATGGCGACCAAGAAGTGCTGGACAAACTGGCCCTCAGCCACGCGCACCGCAAGCCCGTTGACGGGCATGCCCCCGCCCTGCTGGGCAAGGATCTTGATGCCTACCTGTGTACAGGCATAGCCAATACGCACGAATGCACAACGGCTGAAGAATTTCACCAAAACCTCATACGCGGCTGCCGCATCTTTTTGCGTGATGGCTCTGCTGCACGCAATCTGCCAGAGCTGGCCCCGCTGGTCACGCCCGGCAACTGCCACCGTTGCGCATTTTGCTGCGATGACAGACACGCTTCTGAGCTTCTTACGGCTGGGCATATGGATGAGGTGCTGCGCAAGGCCGTGGCCCTCGGCATGGACCCTGTCACGGCGGTGCGCCTGTGTACGCTCAACGCCGCAGAAGCCGAAGGCCTGCAAGGCAAGGGGGCCATCGCCCCCGGCTATGATGCCGACTGCGTGCTGGTTGACGATCTGGCTTCCTTCAACGTGCGCACGACCTTTGCGGGCGGGCGACAGGTTGCCGCTGAAGGCCGCATGCTGACCCTGCTGGCAGACCCTCCGCTGAAAGACCTGACCAATACCGTACATCTGGCCCCCCTGCCCGATGATGTCCTTGCCCTGCCGCTGCCTTCGGGCCGCGCGCGGGTTATCCGGCTGCACCCAGGTTCGCTTGTAACAGATGCGGAGGAGCAGAACGTCACCTGCGCAAACGGGCTTTTCGACGCGGGCTTGAACGACGGCCTGTGCAAACTGGCGGTTTTTGAACGGCACAAGGCCACCGGCAAGGTGGGCGTTGGCATTCTGGCGGGATACGGGCTTCGTGGAGCGGCGGTGGCAACATCTGTGAGCCACGACTCGCATAATATTGTGGCCTGCGGCGATAACGATGCAGACATGCTCGCAGCAGTACGCCGGGTGGCTGCCATGGGCGGCGGCATCGCCGTAACAGCCGGAGGCCGGGTGCTGGAAGACCTGTCCCTGCCTGTGGCGGGTCTGATGACCCACGAAGCCCCAGAAACCGTGGTACGCGCGCTGGATGCCATCCACGGATTGCTGCACGATCACGGGGTACCGGACAATGTGGCTCCGCTCATGGCATTGAGCTTCATGGCCCTGCCCGTTATCCCTTCGCTCAAACTGACGGCACGCGGACTTTTCTCTGTTGCCGATTGGCGCTTTGTTTCGGTAGACGCGGCAACGCAACACTGAGGCATTTTTTCTGACACCTGAGGGAAGCGCCACTTGCGCAGCCCTGAAGCAGTTAACAAAGGAACCTCATGATTCCCTTCGGTACGCTTGTCGTCTATGTAACCCCCAAGGGCCGCCGCTATGTCAAACGCCTTGTTGAAGGCCAGGATTGGCACAGCAACGATGGCACCCTTGTTTCCACCGAGGTGGCGCAAGCCAATTTTGGCTCTGTGGTCTACACCAACCAGAATGTGCCCATTCAGGTGATGGAAGCCACATTGTATGATCGGCTCAAGGGCCTCAAGCGCCAAACACAGATCATCTACCCCAAGGATATCGCCTATATCTGCCTGCGTCTCGGTGCCGGGCCTGGTCGCACCATCATTGAGGCTGGCTGCGGTTCTGGCGGTTTGACCACGGGGCTTTCGTGGTTCTGCGGCCCCACCGGGCGCGTAGTGAGCCACGAAGCGCGTGAAGAATTTATGAAGCTTGCCCGCCGCAACCTGGAATGGGCGGGCGTTGGCGAAAATGTGGAGCTGCATAACCAGGACGTAGCCGAAGGCTTTGCCGTAACCGGCGCGGACGCACTGTTTCTTGATGTGCGCACCCCGTGGGAATATCTTGATCACGCCCTTGCTGCAGTGCGCCCCGGCGCGAGCTTTGGCTTTTTGCTGCCCACGGTTGATCAGGTGAGCAAACTGCTGTTGGGCCTCGAACGCGGCCCCTTTGCCGACGTGGAAGTGTGCGAGATCCTTATCCGCCGCTGGAAGCCCGTAGCCGACCGTCTGCGTCCAGAAGATCGCATGACCGCCCACACGGGCTTTTTGGTTTTTGCCCGCCAGCAGGAGCGCAGCGCCGATTTTGACTCACGTAAACCCATGGGCACGCGTGAGCGCAAGCAAGAGGCGGCCCGTCTGGCGCGCCTGGGCCTCAATGAAGGCGCAGCCGATGCAACCGAAAACGACATTGCGGACACCGACGCGGAATA
>QKDT01000432.1 GCA_003251995.1 Desulfovibrio desulfuricans | reverse complement strand
ATGGACTCAGGCACATGGAACCTCAAGGGCGGGCGGTTTGAGGGCGGCGGTATGCGGTTCCTGCGGATGAGGCAGCACATCGCGGAACTGCTCGACACGGTGAAGCCGGGCATGCTGGCCTTTGAAGAGGTACGCCGACATCAGGGCGTTGACGCGGCCCATATCTACGGCGGCATTATCGCGGTGATTACCGAGGAATGCGAACGCCGTAGCATCCCGTATATGGGCATTCCTGTGGGTACCATCAAAAAGCGGGCTACTGGCAAGGGTAACGCTGGGAAGCCTGAAATGATGGACGCGGTGCGCAGGGAATGGCCCGGGTGGGACGGAGACGATAACGAGGCCGACGCGCGCTGGATTGCGGTTTGCGCTAAGGAAGCGGCATGAGCGCACAGGGGCGCGGCTATACTTACTCATTTCGGCGCATCCTCGCCATCGTCGGCAATGGCCACACCGCACGCGGACGCAAGCTGTTGGACGAACTCGCGGAACGGCTGGAATACGCCAGAACTGAGCATTCCGCGTCTGAATGGGCAGAAAAAGGCGACGATTATGCCCTGGCTGCCATCGAAGGTGAGGTGCGCGAAGTGCGTGTCGCCATGAAGTTGGAAACGGCGCATCGGGTCAAAAGCGAGTTGAAGGACGCTATAGCGACGTGCGTCAGGGCGTGGAACGACGAACAGAAATAAGGACGGAACGCATGGGTATATGCAAAAAGTGTGGTGAATCTGATATTTTGACAAGTCTTGGATATGACCATTGTCAGCGTTGCAGCATGCCAGAAGAAAATATGACGGCAGACGAAGCGTTGTCTGAAATCAATGACGGATACGAAATGCTCCGTGACGAGTTTGTGGCTGCTGTTGAGCAGGCATCCGGCGGCAAGGGCAAGGAACGTCACGCCAACAATCAGCCTTTTGACCAACAGCCCATACTCGCAATTACGCGGCTGCTTGAAGGACATCCGTGCGCCGCGTTGGCCTTCCAGATTATCAAGAAAACAATCGAGGCCGGGCGGCTGGTTGAATTGCGCGGAATTGACTCCGCCGTGGCAGAAACCTACGGCGTTATGAACTACGCCGGGGCCGTGGCCATAAGGCTGAAGGAACTTGGCGAGGTGAAGCATGGCTAAGCGACTGCGGGTTTACGTGGCAGGGCCATACAGCGCGGATAACGTGCTTGGCGTGCTGCAAAATATCGGGCGCGGTGAACGGGCTTGTGCCGAGCTTTTCCATAACGGGCTGGCCCCATTCTGCCCATGGCACGACAAAACGTATGCCATGGATGCGCTGTGCCAGGGGGCGTCCGTCGAGGCCTTTCGTGAGCATTCGATGGCGTGGCTTGAAGCTTCACAGGCTGTTTTCATTTTGCCTGGATGGGAAAACTCGGAAGGCACAAAGGCCGAAATGCTGCGGGCTGAAAATCTTGGCATCCCCGTATTTTTTGACATGCTGGCGGTTCTTGGTTGGGCTACCGACATGAACGAGCATGCCGAATGAGCCGGGGTTTTTATCGCCTCTTTGCAGGTTCAGACTTCCACTGCGGTCACTTCGCGGGCCTGACGCATCCAGGCTGGCATTACGCACTGGACGGTGCGCGGGGCATGATCGGCGAGATGCAGCGCGAAACGTGGGACTGGTTTGCTGGCGAGATTGCAAAGCTGAGGCCCTTTGACGGGGCTGCGCTGGTTGGCGACTTGTTGGACGGTGACGGTGCGGCCTCTGGCGGCACTGAACTGATAACCACTGACCGTAACGAACAGGTAGAGATGGCCTGCAAGGTCGTGGAAACCATCAGGGCCAAGCACAACCGATTTGTCTACGGCACAGCCTACCACACAGGCAAGCATGAGGATTTTGAAAACCAGATCGCCCAGCGGTTCGGCGCGGAAATATCAGACCAAGCGTGGGTGGAGAAGCACGGTGTAGTATTCCACCTCAAGCATCACGTTGGCGGCACGTCCATTCCCCACGGCAAAGGAACGGCGCTCATGAAAGATATGCTATGGAACCAGCTTTGGGCCGAGATGGAAGCGCAGCCACGGGCAAATATTTTTCTGCGTGGGCATACACACCGCTATATCGGCATTGACGACATAGGGCCAAACGGAAGCCCACGCATGGGTTTCTGCCTTCCGGCCCTGCAATCAGCACAGACCAAGTTCGGTGGCCGGCGGTGCAGCGGCATCGTTCATTTCGGTTTCATGCACTTTGATATTTATCCAGACGGGAGTGTGCAGTGGGTACGACACATACTCAACGTGCGGGCGGCAGTGCCGCAGGTGGAAAATCTTTGATCTTTGACGCGGAGGCCATGGTCAAACTTCTCGCCAGCCAGACAACCGCAACGGGCAGGGGCGAGGGCATGACCTCAAGCGAGCTGGCCGAAAAGATGGGCTTCGGGCAGGCCAAGGTGCGGAAGCTGCTAAAGCGGGCGGTAATCGAGGGCAAGTGCCGGGCAACACGCAAAACAGTGCGCACGATGGCTGGGATTGATACGACAGTGACCAGCTATGTGCTGACGGAAGGGAGTATGTGATGGCTCAGCGCACCGTCGGGCAGGGCGTGGGGTTTGAACGGACAAGACGCGGGGTTAAGCATGCAGCGCAGTGAAGT
>QKDT01000318.1 GCA_003251995.1 Desulfovibrio desulfuricans | reverse complement strand
CATTAACGCGAACCTTGAGGCGAACCCTAAAGTCGCTTTTGAGGGCCGGGGGCGGGGCCCATATTTCTATGATTTTATCCAGCATGTTGCCAGCGTAGGTACTTTGGTCTGCACTGGCGGCAGAAGCGGCAAAAGCCCCAAGCGCCGTGACGCAGGATAACGTCACGGCGATGAGGCTTGAGAGTATGCAAAGTGTGCCGAGGTTCGTGCGCGGTTGGGAAGGCATATATCCTCCTGAATGCGCGCGTTCCAATTGCGCGGTTATATGACCGCCTTAGCGGCCCATGAGTTCATCAAGCGTAAACACCAGGTCAAGGTCGCCGTAATCCGCCGATGGTGGTGGCGGAAACTGTCCGCTGTTGGCGGTTCGCACAATGGCGTTTACTGCCGAAGAGTCAAACTGCGAGTTGCCCGAGCTGTGCGTTATTGTGGGATTCTGCAACAGCTTGCCCTGCGCGTCTACCCTGACATTGATCATGCAGCGCAGGTTTACGCGCCCCGCCGAGGCAAAGCCCCAGTTGGGCCGCACCGCCAGCATGACCTGCCCCATATACACATCGCCAAGACCACCACCGCCAGGGCCGGTACCTTCCCCGCCACCGCCGCCCCGGTTGCCGCCAGCGCGGCGTTGGGCCTGGGCAAGCGCCTGTTCAACTGCATTGCCCCGGTCGCCCGATTCAGCGCGCGAGGTAGCCTTGCGCGCTTGCTGCAATGCCGCTGCCACTGGATCAACATTGGATTTGGCGTCCTTGGATTCCTTGGCGTCCTTTTTGGCTTCAGCCTTGGGCGGTTCAGGTTTCTTTTGATCCTTGGGAGCGTCCTTCTTGGGTTCTTCCTTGGGCTTGGGCTTGTCTTCTTTTTTCTTTGCTATGGGTTTAGCTTCTTCCTTGGGTTCCGGCTTGGGCTGTGGCTTTGGCTCGGGCTTTGGCTCGGGCTTTTTTACAGCCGTGGCATCTTGCTTGGGCTGCGGCGGAACAGGTTTGGGCTCTTTAGCTTCAACGCGTTCAGGCGCGGCAACTTCCGCCTTGGGGGCAGGCGGCGTTGGCGCAAGCGGGCCATCGCTGGGCTGTCCCATATGCCCAAGAATGGGCGAGGGCGTGCGGTTGCCGCCTGTTGCGCCTTCCACCAGGCTGATCATGACCGGAGGCGTATCCAGCTTGATGGGCGGCCTGCTGGGCCAGAACCATATCAGCAGAAATATGGCTGCGTGCAGGCAGAATGAAAGAACATATGAGGCCAGGCGCATAGAGCAATCCTATTTTCGGGCGGAGGCGGGCTTGCCGCCCTTGGACGCGGCCTCGTCGGGCTGTTCGGCAATAACGCCGAGTTTTTCAATGCCCACGGCCTTGATGTGACCCATGACTTCCACAACGGTGCCGTAAGGCACGGCTTTATCGGCCTGCAAAAAGAGCGTCTTGTTCTTTTCTTTGACCAGACGTTGCAGATACCCTTCAAGGTCATCCATGTTGTCCACGCCATACTCGTCAAGGTACATTTTGCCGTCATTACGCACGGTCAATACCATGTGGTCGGCTTCGGTGGGCAGCACTTCCACCTGTTTAGTCTGTGGCAGATCAACGTCCAGCCCCTGACTCATCATGGGGGTAGCCACCATAAAGATAATCAGCAGCACCAACATAACGTCCACAAAGGGCGTGACGTTGATATCAGAAACAAACTTGTTGCCGCCGCCAACGCTAGCGCCCATGCTACATCTCCGTTGCGCCCGTGCGCTGCACGGGACGGTGGGCGTTGATTTCACGCTGCACGCGGTTGAGGAACACGCCAGCAAAGTTAACCAGCAGCGTATCAACCTGCGAGAGCTTGCCCATGAAGATATTGAAGCCAATGGTGGCAGGAACAGCCACGGCAAGACCGATGGCTGTGGCAACCAGCGCTTCAGAAATACCAGGCGCAACGGTTGCCAGCGAAGCCGATTTGAGCATGCCGATGGAGTGGAAGGAGCTCATGATGCCCCAAACCGTACCAAACAGGCCGATAAAGGGGGCCGTGTTGGCGCAGGTGGCCAAAATGGACAGCGAGCTTTGCAGCCGGGCCAGTTCCGTACCCACACCCTGACGCAATGCGCGGCGCACGTTGTCAACAACAACCTCGCTGCTGTTGCCCAACTCCTTGGAGCGGTTGAATTCAAGCACGCCCTGATGAGCGATGTAATACAGCGGGGACGTTGGGTCAGAACCCAAAGACTGCACCGCTTCGCGCAGGTTGGCGGCTTTTTCGAACCTTTCTGTGCCGCTGAGAGCCTTATTGTTCGCTGCGCTCAGGCCGATGAATTTCTGGATCATCAGCCCCCAGCTCCCAATGGACATCATGACCAGAAATGCCAGCACCGCCTTGGCCACCAGGCTTGCCTGGGCGATCATTGAAAAAAAACTGAATTCCATGAGGTTCTCCATATATGCGCAACAACTGTAGTCTCTATTCAGTGCGCCGCAAAAAATGCCAGCACGGCAGACGCAAAGACGCGCCAACCGTCACGGCGGAGCTGCGGAATCCCGCAAGGACTCTGCTGCGCAGCATGCTACGACTGGGGTAAACTTTCAAGATTTTTTTTAGAATCCCCTTGCTACGCCTTTGTAAGCGGGAAATTATGGCTTTCGCTGCAGGGCTA
>QKDT01000379.1 GCA_003251995.1 Desulfovibrio desulfuricans | reverse complement strand
TGGGATGTAAAAAAAATTATAAATTTTTTATTGATGCCCTGTAGATCAGGTATGGTATTTTATGCTGCTGTTTTTATTTGTTTTTTATTAATCTTGCACGAAGAGAATTCGTAAATTTTAGTGCGGTGGTGAAAAAAATAACTTGCAAGCCATTGGGCAAAGTGCTAGATTGAGCACACAAACAGTCGAGAAATGCACTAGGCTGATCGGCAGCATATGGTCCTGTTCCTCTAAGCATTTGTATAAATTACAGATGGCAACCCTCAGCAAAACCCGCAGACCCCTTCTGCGACTCCGCACCCCTTAGCGGAAACGTTTTGCCTGCCTCTGCGTCCAAGCCGTTCTCTCCTCGCCTGGCGGAGCGGTAATCAGGACAATGTTGGCCCGGCGGCATACCACAGATGCCGCCGGGCCAAAATTTTTTTGTGCTCAGGGTGTATGGTTGGGCCCGTACCTCATGCGATCACATAGAGAAATATGATTGTTTTATATGAAACGGCCTCTTTGCTACCTGTGAGCAAAGAGGCCGTTTCGATGTAGTGCGGGGCGCACTAGTTGGAGTCATGGAGGCATCTTCCTTCGGCAAAGAAGGTGCCTCCATGTGTCCGCATGCACGCCTACATGCTTTCTCCTGTTCTGATGCGGTAGTTCTCTGCCACATCAAGAACAAATACCACGCCGTCACCTTCCTTGCCTGTACGGGCCCCAGCCATAATGGCTTCGATAGCCGTTTTTACAGACTCATCCGGGAGGGCAAGCTCCAGGCGAATTTTTTTGAGCAGATTCACTTCTGTGGCAATGCCGCGATACATTTCCACGTAGCCCTTCTGGCGTCCTGCACCAAGAATGTTGGTGATGGACATGGCATAGATGCTGCGCTGATAAAGCTCCTGCTTGATCGGCTGAAGGCTTTCAGGGCGGGTGTATGCAATAATCAATTTCATAGTAGTTATCCTCCGCTTACTGGCTTACTACAGCTATTCGTTGGAAAAGATCTGGAAGCCGCTGTAGGCATCGGCCTTGTGCTCAGTGATATCAAGACCCTTCATTTCTTCTTCGGGGCTAACGCGCATGCCGAAGATAACCGAGATGAGCTTGAACATGATGTAACCCATACCGAAAGCCCAGGCAAAGAATACCGCCACGCCAAGGGCCTGTATCAGCAGTACGTCCACGGAGCCGCCATAGAACAGACCCGTGGCGGTACCATAGCCAGGGGCTGCGAACAGGCCGACCATAAGCGTGCCAAACGCGCCGCACACGCCGTGTACGGAAACCGCACCAACGGGATCGTCGATCTTGAGCTTTTGGTCGATGAAGAGAACGGAGCAGACCACAAGGATACCAGCCAGGAAGCCGATAATGAGCGAACCAACAGGAGACACTTCAAAGCAGCCAGCGGTGATTGCCACCAGGCCGGCAAGGCAGCCGTTAAGGGTCATGGAAGGATCAGGCTTGCCAGTCTTGGCCCAAATGGTAAGCATGGCGCCCAAGGTGCCGGTGCAGGCCGCAAGGCAGGTGTTCACAGCAATGTAACCAATGGTGCCGTCGGCAATGGTGGTGGAGCCACAGTTGAAACCAAACCAAGCGAACCACAGAATGAACACGCCGGTGGCAGCCATGGGCAGGTTGTGACCAGGAATGGCGCGGGCCATGCCGTTTTTGTCATACTTGCCAAGGCGGGGGCCAACAACGATGGCACCTGCAAGGGCGATCCAGCCGCCAACAGAGTGAACAACAGACGAGCCAGCAAAATCAATAAAGCCCATGTTGCCCAACCAGCCGCCAGCGTTGCCGCTCAGCAGGGAATTCCAGGCCCAGTGACCGCTGATGGGGTAGATGACCGCGGATACCAGGGCGCTGCACAAAAGGTACGAGCTGAACTTTGTGCGTTCGGCGATGGAACCAGAAACAATCGTTGCCGCAGTGGCACAGAACATAGCCTGGAAGAACCAGAAGGTCAGGTTCCACATGCCATCAGGGGTGGATGCATCGCCCAGACCAAGGAAGAACATGGAGTTGCCAATCAGGCCGCCGCTTGAGGCGCCAAACATGAGGCCAAAGCCAACTGCGAAGAACAGCGGCGCGCCCATGGCAAAGTCCAGCAAGTTCTTCATAATAATGTTGCCAGCATTTTTGGCTCGGGTAAGCCCGCACTCAACAAGAGCAAAGCCCGCCTGCATGAACATAACCAGAATGCCGCCAAGCAGTGTCCACAGGGTATTACCATACGCCTGTGGCATGTACTCGACCGCCGCTTCCTCTGCCGCATGTGCCGCTTCCGGCAGCGAAAGGCACAGCCCAGCAATGCTGCAAATCGCCAGTAGCCGCCCAATATCACGCGAACCCTTCATAACAATCCTCCCAGAGAAATGAATATTGGCTTGTTTACGCCCTCCTAATGCAGGGATGATGCCAGTTGTATTTAAAAATTTTATTTTTAAATATCAGCATGTTATTATTTTACATCAATTTTGATCAGTACACAATTGTGCCGATGGACATTAATTGATCCATTTATGTTTTAAAAAATGAGCCATCACTCTTAGCCCGCCGACTATATATGCGAATATGCGTGAAGATTAGGGCGCAAAAATCCCTGGCTAACTGGATTTTATGGGGCAAAAAAAATAAAA
>QKDT01000098.1 GCA_003251995.1 Desulfovibrio desulfuricans | reverse complement strand
GGCATAGAATCATGCCGCTTTTTTGCGTATCAAGGCAGCCCATGCCCGCCGGGCGTATGCTCAGGGGCGAATGACCTTATCCGCCAGATCAAGGCTGGTAACAATATCGAGCATGTTTGAGGTGTCGCCCACAGCCTTGGCTTCCAGCAGGCCAAAGTGCGCAAGGCATGTGCCGCACACAAGCACGGAAACACCGTCTGCTTCCATCTTTTTCAGGGCATCCAGGGCAGGGCCAGGGCAGGACGCAAGCTTGACGCCGCCATTGATCAGCACAATGCGCCATAATCTAGGGCCAAGTTCTGGCAGGGTAGCTACAAAATTGCCCATAAGTTTTGCCCCAAGGCCGTCATCGCCCCTGCCAATGGTTTCTGTGGTGATCAGCACCAGAGTACGGGCATTTTCGCTCAGGGGCTGCGCCGCCGCTGCGGGCTGGGGTGCAACTTGGGCAGATTCGTCTGCCGTTGCCGTAATGCGCCAGCACTCGTTGCCCTCCTGACTGGTGGCAACCGCAAAGCCCCGTCCTTCCAAAAAACGGCGCACGTTTTCACGCGCGGGTTCGTTATCTACCAGTACTTCAAGCGCGTTGGTTCCAGCAGTCAGCGCGTCCCGGCTGCGCATGACGGGCTGGGGGCAGGCCAGGCCTCTGCAATCAAGCAGTTCCATAGTTATTCTCCTGTTGCGATGCGAGATTTACAACTTTTGAAGCTAAGGTTAGAGAGAAAAAAGTCGATAAGCAAGATAAACTAAGGTAGGCAAATATGGGTATTGCACTTCAAGCAATAATCCTTGCCGCTCTGGGCGGTCTGGCTGTTCTGGGCGGAATACAGGGGATGGGTTGGCTCATTGCCGGCATCATTGTGGTTTGCACGGGCGTGGATATGTGGCTGTGGTCTGCTGGGCGCTCCCGCACCGCCCGTCTGGCGCAGAGCCTGGAGGCTCAGTCAGCGTCCACCGCTACGCAGGGGAGCGTTGAAGACCGGGCTGTGCAGTGCATAGAGAGCCTGCATGAAACACTGAAAACCAAGGTAGATGCCCCGGTTGTGGATTCTTTGCGAGCGGAGAACAAAGAGCTTGCCCAAAAGCTTAAAGAATCTGAAGAACTGGTCGACACCCTGCGCAAAAGGCGTGAGAAGGGCGTTATTGCCCTCAACAAGGCGCATACCGTATGCAACAGGCTTTCGGGCGACATGCGCACGCTTGCCAGCCTTATTACGGACGTGAACGGCGGGGTTGCCGTGCAGCGCGACAGGCTGGTGGAAACCGGCGCTGCCATGGAGCAAATGGCTGATTCCGCCAGTCGGGCTTCTGTGCGCGTGCAGGAACTCTCGGAGAGCGCGCAGAGTTCAAGCGCCAGCGCAGCCGCGGGCGAGCTTGAGGTAGACGGCGCTGTGGGCTCCATCGACAGTGTGCGCGACACCGTTGCCCAGCTCAAGGAGGCAATGGCTGGATTGGGCGAGAAGGCCAGTAACATCGGTCAGGTTATGAGCGTCATCAATGAAGTGGCGGATCAGACCAACCTGCTGGCCCTCAATGCCGCCATAGAAGCCGCCCGAGCTGGCGAAGCAGGGCGCGGTTTTGCTGTGGTGGCTGACGAGGTGCGCAAACTGGCTGAAAAAACCATGGGTGCCACCAAGGAAGTGGAAGAAGCCGTTAAAGCCATTCAGGATGAAACGCAACGCAATGTGCAGACCGTGGACAACGCCGCCCAACAGAGCGTGACGGCGGCAGACAAGGCCACTAACGCTGGTGATGTCATGCGCGTCATTCTGCAAAGCATGACAGACACCGCAGAACACTTGACCAACATAGCCGCTCGTGCCGCTGCTCAGTCTGAGCAGAGCGCCAAAACCAATTCATCTCTGGAAGACGTGCGCAATGTTGCGGAAAAAACTTCCAAAAATATGGAAGTGTTTACCGCATCCTTGCTGGCATTTCAGAGCGGCATGGAAGAGCTGGACATGATCGTGAACGCCCTGGTTGCGGGCGACTACGATCAGGCTACCTCAGACCGGTTTGTGGAGTGGACCGCCAAGCTTGACCTGCATGTGCCGCTGGTGGACAGGGAACACAAGCTGCTGGTGGAATATATCAACGAGCTGCATCAGGCCATGACGAACCACAAACCTGTATCGGAGATGGTGGCAGTGCTCAAAAAACTGCGCGACTATACCGCCACCCACTTCAGCGATGAAGAAAAGCTCTTTAATGTCCCCGCCTACAAGGCTGCGGCAGAGCATATAAGCATACACAAAAAGTTTGTTGCCAAGCTGGATGAGGTGGAAGAGCAGTTGCGCAAAGGCACCGCCACGGTGAGCATGGATCTGCTGACATTCCTTAAGGATTGGTTGGTGGATCACATTATGGGTACCGACCCCACCTATCTGCCCTACCTCAAACCTGAGGACAAGGAACCTGTCTAGATTAGGCATGGCTTGGTAAACAAAGAGCATTTTTGCAAATAGAGAGGCCCCATACGGGGCCTCCTCATTTATGCAGCTTCTATAAAATGGGGCTGTCACGCTCGGATTTCGTAACAGCCCCGTGCCCCCGGTGCCATGGGTGCGTTGAAAAAATGTTCTGCCTATGCTGATTTTTTAAATCAGGCGTGATGAATTCTAATTCTCCAGGGCAGATTGCGCGG
>QKDT01000390.1 GCA_003251995.1 Desulfovibrio desulfuricans | reverse complement strand
AAAAGCAAGTACCACCATCACCGTGTTGGCAGAGGCCGCCACCAGCATTCTGGCTGCTTCAACAACCATTTCGCGTCCATCAAGCAGGGCGGACTGGATGCGGTTTTTATCCAGCTTTTCGTATTCCAGCAGGGAAACGCCGCGCAGCTTGGCAGCAATGCGCATGCGCCACTCCATGATGCCGCGCAAGGCAACCTGCGCCGAGCGCCCGGTGATGTAGCGAAACAGAAAATAAAAGGAGGCAAGGCTCACTAAAAAAGCCAAAAAAGTGCTGAATTCCAGCCCATCTTCAGAAAGTTGCTGCAAACCCTGAAGAACCGAAAAAACGGCAAGCCCTTGCATGATGCCAGAGCCAAGGCATGCGGCGACAATTTTTTTGCCCTCGTCACCAGCCTGTTCCCACAGGAGTTTCAGAAAAAGCGATTCTTTCAGTTGCAGCATGTGGTTCAGTGGCCCCGGTGTTCAGGTGCGCCGTGCATTGCAGCATGCCTGGCGGTCTTGTGTCTGGTTTATTGCCAATAAGCAGATTTGAGCAACTGCCATGAACCTTGAGAATGCACATCTCAAAGCCAAAAAGCTCTCGTCTGCGCGCTGCCGTAAGCTACGGCAGTTTATGTGAAAAAACGTAAGCCGTTCGCTGGTAGCCATGCACAGCACATGCACAGCACGCGCACAGTACACACTGCACAGTCAGAAGGGCCAGTTGCCCGGCCCCGCATGCAGATACAACCCCGGTGGTGGGCCTTGTGCTGCCACTGCAGGCAAGGCCGCTGGCGGAGATGCACGAAGATCAGTTGCACAAGGGCGCGGCTATATGCCGCAGCGAGCTTCTGATTGTTGATCTGCCAGCAGGGTCAACACTTTCGGAAGGGCCAGTTAACTGGCCCTCCGGCGCGTGTTCGATTCCTGAAACAGATCAGAGGCTGCTGCTAGACTGCGTCGGTGCTCGCTTCCTTGGCGGGGGCTTCCTCGGCGGCCTCAGCGGAGTCCTTCTTTACCTTTTTTTTGATTTTGCCAATAAAGGTTTTACCTTCTTCGACTTTATCTTTGAAATACGTTTTGGCTTCGTCGGCATTAAAATCAATCAGGTTGCCGCCCTTTCTGAAATGGCGGTCAAACACCCAGCCCAGGGCATAGGTGGTGGCACCGCCCATAATGCTGATGGAGGCTGCGCCAGCGGTGAAGCCAATGACAGGAATGCTCTTGAGCAGCGAGGCAGCAAGCGGCACGCTCGCCGTGGTCAAAACACCGCCGCAAAGCGAAGAAATAATGGATTTAACACGTTCTTTTTTAAATTCAACGCCATAAGCCTTGGAGAGCGCGTGGATGAGTTCAAGCTGCAAGGCGGTAAGCCCCAAAAAATCCACAAGCGGCACAGGCACAAAACCAATACCGATTGCACCGTAAACGCGCTTGCGAATGATGGCGTCCACCACTTCTTCAGAGGGGCAGGAGCATTCGCAGGAGGGCGTTTCTGAAGTGGCTTCGGCCTGGCAGGCCGCTTGATCTTCAACGCCGTCAACTTTGTTTTCCAACGTATCTTTCATCATGTGCAACCTCGTTGTGATCGGTTTCAGGTTTACGCAAAATTTATCTTGGAGCGGGCGTTATATCAACGTCCGCCAGGGTAGCGTCAAACAGTTCGTCAGCCGAGATAAGCAGAAGCATTGGCAGGTCCATGCCCATCTTTTGGGCAGTTACCAAGTTCAGTGCGATTTTAGGCGTATAGGCCGCCGCTTCAAGCTGGGTATTGGGCGGCAAAAGGCCAAGTTCTGCGGCGATATGGTCTGCATAAAACTTGCCCAACGGAATATAGTCGAGGGTCGAAAGTCCCATCAGCGCACCCCGCTGCACCTGTACGCTGCCATCGCGCGCGTAGGTTTTGACGCGGTGGTTATTAAGCTTGTCAAAAAGAATTTGGGGGTTGCTCTGCGTCCAGTCAAAGCAATTGAGGGCCGAAATATAAAAGGCATCCACCCCATCGCGTAGCAGGGTGTCTACACCTCTGGAGCAGGATTCGAGGCTCTCGGCCTTATCCAGAAAAGGGTACTCCACCAGGGTAAAGCCACGTTCGCGCGCAATCTCGCGCGCCTCGCGCACGTTGGAATAAGAAAGCCCATCTGGGCTATCGTGATACATGATGCCAAGGCGGAAAAAGGGCAAAGCCTCATGGAACAGGCTAAAAACTTTAAACCATTTGTCCTTGATGTAGCGAATGGTCAGGTTGTTGGCGCCCTTGCCCGTGATGCGGTTTACGATTCCTGCACCTGCCGGGTCGGCAACGTCCACGCTCATGATGGGGGTTTTGCCGTTGTTTTCGGCAAGCAGGGCCTTGGTGGCCTCTGTTCCCATGCTGATAATGACGTCAATATCCGGGTTGCGCATCAGCTTACGCGCCTCGGCACGGTAAACGCTTTCGGGTTCACCCCATCCGGGGCTGACGTGCAGATTGTCGGGAAAAATAATACGGTCTGCAACCCCACGCTGTTGCAGAGCCTTGATGATTTCTTTTTGCAGCAGGGTAAATTCCCAGTACTGCCCGGCTTCAAAATAGGCCGCCACCTTGGGGCGTGTAGTGGGTTGCTGGTCTGGGCGCTGAGAACTGACAGATTGCGTTGCTGCCGTTTGCGCTGCCGTATGACCTGCG
>QKDT01000236.1 GCA_003251995.1 Desulfovibrio desulfuricans | reverse complement strand
CACCGGCTGCCTCTCCATAGACACGAATAAACTGGGCTCTGCCGCCGCGGCTGCACATCTATTTAAGGAAAAAACATGTCCTCACCCCGCTCCACTGCTCTCATACTGACATTTTTATTCATTCTTGGCCTTGCCTTTGGCCCGGCCCAGCCCGCCCAGTGCGCCAGCCAGGAGAAAAAGGAAGGCCCCCTGCGCGTGGCTCTGCTGTTAGAAACCCCCACCGGGGATAACGATTGGAATGACAGCCTGGTTGAAGGTCTGCGCCAGGCCGAGAGTGAGCTGGGCATAAAGGCATCTGTGATCACTGCCCAGCCAGGGCATGACGAGGCGGCACTGGAAGAAATGTTTCGTACCGCCGCAAGCAGCAATGATCTGGTGTTGGTGGCTTCCAACGGCCTGCATGAAGTGTTGCGCAACAATGCAGCCAACTTCCGCCGCACCATGTTTGGCTGTATCGACGCTGGCATACGTGCGCCCAACATCATGTCGGTAACCTTTGCGGACGAGCAGGCTGCCTACCTTGCCGGAGCAGCGGCTGCCATGCTTGCACACCAAACCAGCATGCCCGGCATAAGCGGGCGCAAGATCATTGGCTGGATAACGGGCGAGGATTGCCCCGCCATGCGCTCGCTGCTGGGCGGATTTACCGAAGGCGCGCGAGTGATTGACCCGGAGATGCGCGTTGTTAACGTAGTTACAGGCTCCTTTGCCAATGCAGAAGCTGGTCGCACCGCTGCAAAAAATCTACTTGATCAGGGCGCGGACATCCTGGTGCTGGCAAGCGGAATGGGCAACGGCCCGGCCCTGCAAGAAATCAAGGCGCGCAACGCCTATGCCGTGGGTCTTAATACCAATAAGGACAACCTGCTGCCTGGTCATGTGCTCACCTCAATTCTCAAGTACCCCAACAAAGCGGTGTATGAACTTGTAAACGCTGCTGCCTCCGGGCATTTTGCGGGCAAAGAAATTCTTGTGCGCGATCTGAAAAACGGTGGTGTTAACATTACAGGGATGGAACCTTTTAAGGCTGCTGCCGGAAAGAACTTTCCCCCAGAAATGGATCGCCGTCTGCACGAACTGCGGGGTGAGATACTCAGTGGCGGCGTGCGCCTTAAATCACTGCGGGAACGTACCCTGTGCGACTGCCTGTAACGAGGCACTAACGAGCACAATTTTTTTGCCGATAACTAATAAAACACTCTCTCTTTGTGGCGGGCGGCCCTGGCTGCCCGCCAGGGCTCCCCACTGCGCCGCAAGGCATGGACGAAGCATGCATCCTGCGCCACCGTACAGTCGGTTTAGCGCCAACCATAAGCTTGCGAGGTCTCTCCATGATTATTGGCGTCACCAAAGAGATCAAAGCTGACGAATACCGCGTGGGTATCACGCCCGCCGGGGTCAAGACGCTCACTGATCACGGGCACCAGGTTTTGGTGGAAACCGGCGCAGGGATAGGCAGCCGCATAGAAGACTGCGAATTTGCCAAGGCTGGAGCCAGCATGCTGCCAGCAGACGAGGTATGGGCCAAGGCCGAAATGATCATTAAGGTCAAAGAACCTTTGCCCTGTGAATACAAATACTTTCGGCCCGGCCTGCTGCTTTTTACCTATCTGCACCTCGCGGCGGACAAGGAGCTTACCACCACCCTGCTCAAATCGGGCGTAGTGGCCCTTGCCTACGAAACGGTTCAACCACTGGACCGAAGCTTGCCGCTGCTGGCCCCCATGTCTGAAGTGGCTGGGCGTATGGCTGTGCAGATGGGTTCCTTTATTCTGACCAAACAGGCTGGCGGCGCAGGCATGCTGCTTGGCGGTGTGGCAGGTGTGCAACGTGCCAGAGTTGCCATTGTGGGCGGCGGCACCGTGGGTATGGAAGCCACCAAAATGGCCACAGGCCTTGGCGCAGAAGTATCCATCTTAGATAACAACCTGAACCGCCTGCGATATCTGGAGGATATTTTCTCCTCCCGCGTGCAAACCCTGGCTTCCAACGAATACAATATCGCCAGAGCTGTTCAGGAATCCGACCTTGTTATCGGCTCCGTGCTGATCCCCGGCGCCATGACCCCAAAGCTGGTGACAGAAGCCATGATCAAGACCATGCGCCCCGGCAGCGTGGTGGTGGATGTAGCCATTGATCAGGGCGGTTCGTTTGAAACCACAGCGGGCCATCCCACAACCCACCACGAACCCACGTATGAAAAACACGGTGTCATCCACTACGCTGTTGCCAACATTCCGGGGGCCGTGCCGGTCACATCAACCTATGCCCTGACCAACGCCACCATACCCTATGCCCTGGAGCTGGCGAACAACGGATGGAAAAACGCCTGCCGCAATGACATTGCGCTTGAACGCGGCCTCAATATAGTTGAGGGGCAGTGTACCTTTATTGGCGTGGCTGAAGCCTTTGGACTGCCCTGTGCCTCTACGGCGCAAATTCTGCGTTAGACAAAACAGATAAAAAATAAATCAGGCCCGTTTCAGGTGTTGGGATCAATCCCCACCGAGAAACGGGCCTTTCGTTATTATTCCTGATATCAGCGATGGTTAATGGCGTATGGCAGCAGTAGAAACGTAGCAATTTTTAGGTGCAGTGTTGTATGTGCATATCACAGGCGCCGCTGGTACTCGCACCGCAATGATTCT
>QKDT01000005.1 GCA_003251995.1 Desulfovibrio desulfuricans | reverse complement strand
CAAAAAGCATGATGGTCGTCGATGGCAATGTGAGGCGAAGCAAAATGAAAGTTTGGAGAAAGTAAATAAAGCTAGAGGATGCAGAACGAATGGGAACGGTTGGTGACGGGCTGAGTGGGCTTGTTTGTTGTACTGTACGCGACGTGAATCGAGCATCGTGGGGAGAGTTATTGCCACGTTTCGGTAGTGGAACCGTTTTTGTGGCAAGGAGCAAAGGCACTCGGTACCTCCTTGAGCCATCAAATGTTCCAGGGGTATTGGGCTGGAACGGAGTCCGATTCAAAGTGAAAGCGGACTCTGACATTTACGCGTCGCGGAGGGAGATCACCTGAGCGAGCGGAGCGAGGGAGGGAAGCTCCCGCAGCGTAAGACGCGTGCCCTCGCTGTTTTAAGGAAGCTGAAAACTTCAAGGGGTGTTCCGGGGGGAGTGCAGAGGGGGCCGAGGAGGGGCATCGCCCCTAACAGGCCCCCTTTGCCCCACGCCGGGCAGGCGTCCCAAACTTCGCCGGAGGGCGAAACTCCGTGCCCAAAGGGCAGCAAATCTCAACACCCACCCTATGGGGAGGCGAAATCTCGCGCCGGACAGGCGTCCAAGCCAGAAGAGCAGCAAAATTGAGTACGCCTTCACCGCACAGGCATAACTCCCGGCTACGGCACAAAAAGGGTCACATCCAGCTCTGGACATGACCCTTTCTATTAACACGGTGCTAACCTGCTACAATTCGTCCAGCTACAATTCATCCAGCGCGCACAGTGCAGGTGTCAATTCGCCCAGCGCGTTGATGAGGGCCATGTTCTCGCTGTAATCCACAGGGCAGGCCACAAGGGACACGCCGGGTTCGTCCAGGGCCTTTTGCAATGTGGGCAAAAGTTCCGCGGCGCTTTCAATGCGGTAGCCCTTTGCACCAAAACTTTCAGCGTAAGCCACAAAATCGGGATTGCCAAAATCTACGCAGTCGTGCGAGCCGGATTCCATATCCATTTTCCATTTGATGAGCCCGTAGCTGTCGTCCACCCAGATAAGTATCTTGAGCGGAATATTCTCACGCACGGCGGTTTCTATCTCTTGCGAATTCATCAAAAAGCTGCCGTCGCCCATGACGGCAAGTACCTTGCGGTCTGGGTGGGCCAGATGCGCGCCGATGGCTCCGGGCAGAGAAAAGGCCATGGTTGATAGGCCGTTGGAAACAAGGCAGGTCAGGGGCGCGTATGTAGGGTATAGGCGCGCCATCCACATTTTAATGGCCCCGGTGTCCGCCAGCACGATATCCTCGTCACCCATGGCTGCGCGGATGTCGCTGACTATCCGCTGTGGCTTCAGGGGGAAGGCATCGCTTTGACGGCCCTTTGCAAGTTCCGCCTCCACCAGTTCGCGGATTCTGGCCCCGCGCCCGGCAGAAAGCAGCGGCTCGGCCCCAAGAGCTTTGGCAAGCGCCGCCAGGGCAAGGCCCACATCAGCCATGATGGTCACTTCAGGATTATAGTGGGCGTCCACATCGGGCATAAAGGTGTTGATGTGGATAATGCGTTTGTCTGAGCGCGGGTTGATGCGCATGGGCGTGAATTCTTGCAACTCATAGCCGATGGAAAGGATCACATCTGCCTGATCAAAGGCGCAGTTTTCGTAATCGTGGCGCATAAAGCCGATAACGCCCAACGATTGGGGGCTACGGTCGCTGATAACGCCCTTACCCATGAATGTGGTTGCAACGGGTATATTGTAGCGCTCGGCAAAGGCTGCCAGCACTGCGGCATTGCCAGTGCGGGCAACGCCGTGCCCTGCCATGATAACGGGCTTGCGCGCACAGCGTAGCACTGTGGCGGCTTCTGTTACCGCTGCGGGCGAGGGGATGGCCTTGGCGCAGGGAGCGGCCTTGAGGGGTGCTGCCTCGGGCATTGGTGCCCCCTCCACATCTTCTGGGATAGCAAGGTAGGTCGCGCCGGGGCGCTCCTCTTGCGCTACCTGAAAGGCATTGCGCACCATTTCAGGCACAGCTTGCGGCGTCAGCACCGTGTCGGCCCACTTGGTGACAGGCTTGAACATGCCCACCAGGTCAACAATCTGATGTGATTCCTTGTAAATGCGTTTTAGCCCCACCTGGGCGGAGATGGCGACAAGTGGGCTTGAGTTGGTTTGCGCGTCAGCCGCACCCATCAGCATATTGATGGCCCCAGGCCCAAGCGTGGCGGTGCAAACGCCAGCCTGACCTGTCAGACGACCATAAATATCTGCCATAAAGGACGCGCCCTGCTCGTGCCGGGCAAGGATAAAGCGGATATCACCAGAGGCTGCTACAGCCCGCACAAACCTGATGTTTTCCTCGCCGGGTATGCCAAAGACGTATTTAACGCCCTCGGCCCGGAGGCATGAAACAAGGAACTGGGCTACGTTCTGCTGATCCATGACGAACCTCGTGGGGCGTTTGTTCAAGGTGTGACCTTGGCAGTGGAGGCCCAATGGCCCTGATATCCTCTGTTGGGCGCTGTAGGCGCTCAGTCTTATTTTTGCGCTACGGCGCGTTCAAGCACATCGGCCCAGTGGTGCAGGATGAAAATATGGGCCTCTTGAATGCGGGCCGTAACATCATGGGGAACGATAACCGCCATGTCGGCTAGCGATTCAAGCTTGCCGCCATCGCGCCCCAGCAGGG
>QKDT01000294.1 GCA_003251995.1 Desulfovibrio desulfuricans | reverse complement strand
TATTGCACAACGCAAGCGTCACACGTTCATACACTAGCGGCTAATGGCGCCATCGCTGCCACCAAACGGCAAATATTCCGCAGGCATGTCATCCTTGAGGTTAACGCCGGATATTTGCCGCGCAAAGGCCCCCTGCACCAGGTAACAGAGCTTGCGCACACCTTCTTCAATGCTCAGCCCCGCTGGGCGCACGTTTGAAATGCAGTTTCGCGCTTCATCGGTGCAGCCAGGAAACGGCGCATAAGTCAGGTAAATCCCCAGCGAATTGGGCGAACTTAAGCCCGGTCGCTCGCCAATGAGAATAGCCACCAGCTTTGCCTTCATGAGCGAAGCAACTTCATCCGCCACGGCAACCCGTCCAAATTCCACCAAGGCAACAGGCGTGGAGCTAAACCCCGCCTCTGCCGCGCACGCAAGAAAACGTTGTGCGAAGGGTGCCGCATTTTCATGTACTGCACGGGCGGAAAGGCCGTCACTGATAACAAGGCAAATATCTGCGCCCTGTTTTTCTGTACTGGCAAACTCTTTGGTCAACAGCGCGCGAGAGGCTTCAGAAAGCCGCCGCCCCTTGTCCGGCCTTGCCAAAAATTCTTCTTTGCTCGCGGCGGCACTGGTAAGTTCCAGGCATTGCAACCCCGCCTTTTCAAGCTCAGACCGCACGCAGTCCTTGTTAAAAGGGGTTAGCACTGCATCACGCGCTCTGGCATGCGCCAGCCGAAAATGCAGCCATTCACCATGCGGCAAGCTCACGCCGCAACGCCCAAGCGCAATGCGCGCGTCGGTGTATCGCTTTAAATCTGCCCAGGGGTCTTCCGTAAATGGATCTGTTGCCAAGGGCAAAAAGTCCTGAGAGGTGACGTTCATGGCAACATCCTTTAGATCATATCAATTGTGAACGTACTTGTGCGCCCTACGCTGATGTTAAAAAATCTGCGTTACAAAACTTGTTGGGTGAGGCTCCCCTGCCCCGCTGCTTCAGGTTTTATTGCTAGTCATGCCTGAAGCAGTGGAAACAGAAACTGATATGCAAGCAGGTCTGAATAGTTTGCCTTAAACGCTCTGCCGCACGCGCTGCTCCAGGCTGCGCAAAGCCCCAGCAGGGGGCAACAAGCAGCCCTCAGCATCATGAATACCCATACCCTCAAGCCACGTCTCAAATTCAGGGGCAGGTCGTTTACCCAAAAGTCTGCGCAAATAAGCCGCATCATGGAACGAGGTGGACTGATAATTGAGCATGATGTCGTCTGCCCCAGGGATACCCATGACAAAATTACAGCCAGCAGTGCCAAGCAGGGTAAGCAGTGCATCCATGTCGTCCTGGTCGGCGTCTGCATGGTTGGTGTAGCAGATGTCCACCCCCATGGGCAGCCCCAGCAGCTTGCCGCAGCAATGGTCTTCTAGCCCGGCGCGGATAATCTGCTTACCGTTGAACAGGTATTCTGGCCCGATAAAACCCACCACCGTATTCACCAGCAAGGGGCTAAACTTACGGGCCACGGCATACGCGCGGCATTCAATAGTTTGCTGATCCACACCAAAGTTGGCATTGGCAGAGAGGGCGCTGCCCTGCCCTGTTTCAAAGTACATAACATCGTCGCCCACGGTACCACGCCCAAGCGAAAGCGTGGCCTGCCATGCCTCTTCCAGCAGGGCAAGGTTGATGCCAAAGCTGGCATTGGCCTTTTCTGTACCGGCTATGGACTGAAAACACAGATCCAGAGGCACACCCCTGCCGATAAGCTCCACAGCGTTGGTCACATGGGTCAACACGCAACTTTGGGTTGGTATTTCATACCTGGCGATGAGTTCATCCAGCAGATAGATAAGCCGTGCAATGTTCTCCAGGCTGTCGGTCGCCGGATTAATACCAATAACAGCGTCACCGGAGCCATAATATAGGCCGTCGATGGTTGATGCCAGAATACCGCGCGCGTCGTCCGTTGGGTGGTTGGGTTGCAGACGAACCGAAAAACGCCCCGGAAGCCCTATGGTATTACGAAAGCGAGTCACCACACGGCACTTGGAAGCCACGAGCACAAGATCCTGCAAACGCATAAGTTTGCTGGCGGCTGCCACCATCTCGGGCGTAAGGCCCGCAGTCAGAGCAGCAAGGCTTTCTGCGTTGGCGGCATCAGTCAACAGCCAGTCGCGGAACTGCCCCACAGTAAAGGAACTTACCGGCGCAAAGGCGGCGGCATCGTGGCTATCAAGAATGAGGCGGGTGATCTCGTCCTTCTCATAGGGCACCACATCCTCGTTCAAAAACCGCTTTAGGGGCACATCAGCCAGCAACATCTGAGCGCGCACGCGCTCCTCGTCGTTGGCGGCGGCAACCCCGGCCAGCACGTCGCCCGAACGCAGGGGCGACGCCTTAGCCAGAATTTCACGCAAGGGGCTGTGGGCATTCATGCTGTTCGCCTCTGTTACAAAAATGTTCTAGGCAGGAACATGGCGATATCAGGGAAGACCATAACCAGAATCAGCCCAACTACCATTATGATGACCATGGGGATAATGGAGGAGTAAATATCGTTGAGCGATACCCCCTTTGGTGCCATGGCCTTCATTAAGAACAGGTTGTACCCGAAGGGCGGCGTCATGTAGGCGATCTGACATGTGATGGTGTAGAGCACGCCGTACCAGATGGGGTCAAACCCAAGCGACTTGACC
>QKDT01000226.1 GCA_003251995.1 Desulfovibrio desulfuricans | reverse complement strand
GCATGCGGCATCGCCGCCATTGTTGCCGCTGCCCATAAGCAGCCAGATACGCAGCCCCGCCAGTCGGGGGTGGTACTTAAGCAAAACATCAAAGGCCGCTCTGGCAGCGTTTTCCATCAACAGTTCTTCGGGCAGGCCCAAAGCCATGGCTTCCGCATCCCATTGGCGCATTTCTTCCGGCAGCGGCAGGGGAGGGAACAGGTCATCAAATAATGCGGGCATAGTTATGCCTCCAGCACCACAACCGCCACAGCGGCGTTGCGGTCATGACTTATGGAAATGTGGGCGGCGCGCATGCCCATTGCCTCAGCGCGGGCTCGTGCTGGCCCGTGCAAATATAGCTGAGGTTGCCCGGCGGGGCCACGCAGCACTTCAATATGCAGCAGGCCAAGGCCATCGCTAAAACCCGTGCCAAGCGCCTTGACTGCAGCTTCCTTGGCAGCAAACCTACCTGCAATATAGGCAATGGGACTCTGCGGCACCAGTTTGCATTCCTCTGGTGTGAGAATTTTTTGCAAAAAGCGTTCTCCAAACCTCTCGTAACTGGCTTTAATGCGAGACAGTTCCGTAATGTCAGTACCAAGGCCTATGATCATCAGTTGTCCACCATATGCAGTACGTACGAAAGGTACTGCAAAACGGGCTGTTGCCCATTAAAAAAAATTAGCGTATTGGTTCGCTTTCAACCTAAACTATTCTGACCCGTTCCCCGCTGTAACGTCAAGGTGCAGCCTTGGAAACGTACGGAGAAACCTTGTATGAAGTTGTGCATTATCGGGACCGGCTATGTTGGCCTGGTCAGCGCCGCGTGCTTTGCTGAAATGGGCAATACCGTGACTTGCGTGGATGTTAATCCGGCTGTGGTGGAAAAGCTCAACGCCGGCTCCGTGCATATTTTTGAACCTGGCCTTGAGCCCATGGTTCGTCACAGCCGCACCGACGGCCGCCTCAAGTTTACTACCCGTCTTGAAGATGGCATTGCAGATGCCGATTGCGCCTTTATTTGCGTTGGCACTCCGCCCCAGCCCGATGGCTCGTGCGATCTGAGCTACGTGCGCCAGGTGGCTGGTGAAATCGGTCGCCACATGCAAAAAGACCTTGTGGTGGTTGACAAATCCACGGTTCCCGTGGGTACCGCCGACGAAGTGCGCGCTCTTGTGGAAAAAGAACTTGCCGCGCGCGGCGTGTCCTTTAAGGTGGACGTTGTCTCCAACCCCGAGTTTCTTAAAGAAGGCGATGCCATCTCCGACTTTATGAAGCCCGACCGCGTTGTGCTTGGTACGGATTCGGAACGCGCCGCTTCGTTGATGCGCGAACTGTATTCGCCCTTTGCCCGCACCCGCGACAAAATCATTGTCATGGGCGTGCGCAGCGCAGAAATGACCAAGTACGCAGCCAACTGCATGCTTGCCACCAAGATTTCCTTTATCAATGAAATCGCCACCATTTGCGAAAAAGTGGGCGCGGACGTGCGCGACGTGCGCACCGGCATCGGCTCCGATACCCGCATTGGCTATCAGTTTATCTACCCCGGCGTGGGTTACGGCGGTTCGTGCTTCCCCAAGGACGTGAAGGCGCTTATCCACACTGCTGAAAATGCTGGCGTGGAACCCAAGCTGCTCAACGCCGTTGAAGACGTCAATGCCCGGCAGAAAAAGCACATGGCTGGTCGCATCATGGAGTATTTTGCTCCCCAGGGCGGCGTGAAGGGCAAAACCCTTGCGTTGTGGGGCCTGGCCTTCAAGGCCAATACCGACGACATGCGCGAAGCTGCCGCCATCAGCATTATCAACGAGCTTACGGCTGCTGGCATGAAGGTTCGTGCTTTTGACCCCGTTGCCGCTGACAATGCCCGCGAAATCTTCAAGGATAACGCCTTGGTGGAAATTGTGGACAACCAGTACGGCGCTTGCGAAGGCGCTCAGGGTCTGCTGGTGGTTACGGAATGGAACCAGTTCCGCAACCCTGACTTTGACAAGATCAAGACTTTGCTGACCGCACCCCTGCTGTTTGACGGGCGCAACCTCTATTCGCCCAACTTTATGGCACAACGCGGCTTTGCATACTTCTGCATTGGTCGCCGCGCCAACTAGAGCCTGTTAACGCTATGGCCCTTTTATCCCCTGCCTGTGTCAGGGAATAAAATTGCCCATAGCCGTAACTGGCTTACGGAAAGGCTCAATAGATAATTTGAGATAGATAAAAGCCGCCCGCAGCTTCTGCTCCGGGCGGCTTTTCATGCAAAAAGGGCTCTGTTCCGTGGAACAGAGCCCTTTGGCATCTTATCTGCGGCAAAGATTATACGTTGAACAGGAAGTGCATCACGTCGCCATCGTTGACGACATATTCCTTGCCTTCCACGCGCAGTACGCCATCGGCGCGGCAGGCCGCCTCGCTTTCGTGGCTCATATAATCGTCGTAAGAGATAACTTCGGCCCGGATAAAGCCGCGTTCAAAGTCGGTGTGGATAACGCCAGCGGCCTGCGGGGCCTTCCAGCCCTTATGGATGGTCCAGGCGCGCACTTCGTCCGGCCCGGCGGTAAAGTAACTGCACAGGCCAAGCGTGTCGTAGCCGGTGTGGATGATGAGCACGAGGCCGCTTTCGTCAATGCCGTATGAGGCCAGCAGCTCGGCCTGTTCTTCTTCAGGCAGACCTTGCAGTTCTTCTTCAAGCT
>QKDT01000128.1 GCA_003251995.1 Desulfovibrio desulfuricans | reverse complement strand
AATGCTCTAAGTTCCGCCGGGCGGCGCTAACCGCCGTCCGGTTTTTTTTCCGGGGAAAATTATGACAGACGACATGCGCGGCTCTGACGCTTATACTGAACTGCCCATCATGCCTTTGCGCGAGGTGGTCATGTTCCCCCGCTCCATCATGCCGCTCTTTGTGGGGCGCGAGGCCTCCATCAAGGCCATCGAAGCCGCACAGGCCACCTACAGCAAGCAGATATTTCTTGTGGCCCAGCGCGAGCCGGAGCTGGAAAAGCCCGATGCCCAGGATCTTTCGCCCGTTGGCGTGGTCAGCAAGGTGCTTCAGATGCTGCGCCTGCCCGACGGCACCATAAAGGTGCTGTTTGAGGGCGTGTACCGCGCCACGTGGGAAAACCTGCACGAAGAAGAACAGTGCGCCATGGTGAGCGTACGCCGCCGCGCCGATAAGCTGAGCCGCCCTGAGGAGCGCGAGGCCTTGGTGCGCGCCGTGCATGAAGCGCTGGAAGAATACGGCAAAAACAATAAAAAAATTTCGCAGGAGGCTGTGCTCTCCATTCTTGCCTTGCAGGAAATCGGCCCCCTGGCGGATGCCATTATTCCCCACCTCAAGGTTGATTACCGCAAAAAGCAGGAAGCCCTTGAGATTGACGATGCCACCCTGCGCCTTGAGCTTGCTTATGAGCTTTTGCAGGGCGAGGTGGCCCTTGCCACGGTTGAAAAGCGCATCAAAAACCGCGTCAAGGTGCAGATGGAGCGCAACCAGCGCGAATATTATCTCAACGAGCAGATCAAGGCCATCAACAAGGAAATGGGGCGCGACGACGACCCCCAAGCCGAAGTTGACGAAATAGAGCAAAAGCTCAAGGCCCGCGATATGCCTGAAGAGGCGCGCGAAAAGGCTCTTTCCGAAGCCAGAAAACTGCGCAGCATGCCGCCCTCTGCGGCGGAATACACGGTTGTGCGCAACTATGTTGACTGGATTCTGGATCTGCCCTGGAACGACCTCAAGCAGATAGACATCAATCTTGAGAAGGCGCGCGAAATCCTGGACGGCGACCACTTTGGCCTTGAAAAGCCCAAGGAACGCATTCTGGAATACCTTGCCGTACAAAAACTCTCGCAGGGCCTTAAAGGCCCCATCCTCTGTTTTGTGGGCCCCCCCGGCGTGGGCAAAACTTCGCTTGCCAAGTCCGTGGCCCGCGCCACGGGGCGTGATTTTGTGCGCCTTTCG
Source organism: Desulfovibrio desulfuricans (assembly GCA_003251995.1). Taxonomy (GTDB): domain Bacteria; phylum Desulfobacterota; class Desulfovibrionia; order Desulfovibrionales; family Desulfovibrionaceae; genus Desulfovibrio; species Desulfovibrio desulfuricans_B. Next base: position 1,466 of record QKDT01000128.1, on the reverse strand, counting down.
CTTGGCGGCGTGCGTGACGAGGCCGAAATCCGCGGTCACCGCCGCACGTATGTGGGCGCGCTGCCGGGCAAGATCATCCAGTCACTCAAACGGGTTAAGTTTAACAACCCCCTTTTCTGCCTGGATGAAGTGGACAAGATGACCTCCGACTACCGCGGCGACCCAGCCTCGGCTCTGCTGGAAGTTCTTGACCCGGAACAGAACAATACCTTCATGGATCACTACCTTGATCTGGAGTATGATCTTTCCAAGGTGTTCTTCATCACCACTGCCAACTCGCTGCACACAATCCCGGTGCCGCTGCTTGACCGCATGGAGATCATCGAGCTTAACAGCTACCTTGAAACAGAAAAACGCCACATAGCCCGGCGCTTTTTGCTGCCCCGCCAGATGGAAGAGCACGGCCTCAAAGAAGGCAATATCCGCCTGTCGGATAATGCCATTCTTGAGATCATCCGCTCTTACACCCGTGAAGCCGGGGTGCGTAACCTTGAGCGCGAAATTGCCGCCCTGTGCCGCAAAACTGCCATCAGGCTTGTGGAAGAAGACGATACCGAAAAATGCGTCAATGTGTCGCGCCAGAGCTTGCCTTCCATGCTTGGCGTGAAAAAATACCGCCATGATGAGCGTGAAAGCGAACCGCAGGTGGGCGTCTGCGCTGGGCTGGCCTATAACCAGCGCGGCGGAGAAATCCTGCTGGTGGAAACAAGCCTCATGGCTGGTTCTGGTCATGTGGTGACCACCGGGCAGCTTGGCGAAGTCATGACGGAATCCGCCAAGGCGGCACTTTCGTACGTGCGCTCTCGGGCCGAAGTTTTGGGGCTTGATCCGCGCTTCCACCGCAAGGTTGATATCCACGTGCATGTGCCTGCTGGTGCAACGCCCAAGGACGGCCCCTCGGCGGGCATAACCCTGGCAACGTCCATCACCTCGGCTCTGCTGGGCATTCCCGTACGCAACGATGTGGCCATGACTGGCGAAATTTCGTTGCGCGGTCGTGTGCTGCCCATTGGCGGTCTGCGTGAAAAGCTGCTGGCAGCGCGCCGCAGCGGCATTAAAAAGGTGTTGATGCCCCGCGATAACGAGAAGGATCTCAAGGAAGTGCCGGACGAAGTACTGCGCGATCTTGAAATCGTTTTTGTTGACCATGTGGATGAAGTTCTGCCCCAGGCGCTTGCTGCCTCGGCGGAAGAAATCTTCTCCGGCAGGGCCACGGCGCAACCCATATGCCGCACACTGCGTCCTGAAAAACACGACGATGACAAGAATCAGCCTGCGCAATAGCCGCAGTGCATAAGAATAAATATCCCCCGGCATAGCCGGGGGTTTTTCATGTGCGCCTGTAAGGCTCTCTTACCAGCTGCGCCCTAGCAGGCGCATTGTACGATCTGACATTTGCATTTCTGTTACTTGCGGCCCGTAAACGGGCTTCCAGGATACGGGAGACTCAACTGATCGCCGAGTTT
>QKDT01000049.1 GCA_003251995.1 Desulfovibrio desulfuricans | reverse complement strand
GAGACAACGGCAAACGCCCTTACTGGCGGCATGGCCCGAGATCTGGCGCGGCAGTCTGTAATTGCCGAGGCCTTTTTGCAGTTCACTCTGCTGCCAGTGGTGGCCCCCCTGCCGCAGAGCATGATGCCAGCACAAACGCCCGATAATATGGCGGGGCAAGCGCAGGGCACCGCTCAAGCAGCGCCATTCATCGCCACGCAGGGCGCGCTCGATCCCAAATATCTGACCGTGTATGATCTGCGCTTTGGCAGCAATCTGGATTTTGTGCGCAAGATCATGAGCATGCGCCCCAGTGCGGATGTTCCCTTCCGCTATATGGCAGAGCTGACCCCGGCCCCATCTGCCGAAGAGCCAGATACTGTTTCCACTGACTCGCCCCAGCAGACGGGCAACGCCCTTGCCGCCGGAGTTGCCACCTCGCCCATGGCCCCGCTGCGGCTTGTGCGTGAACGGCTGCGCTTTTCAGACAGCCGACGCGACTCCCTCTGGCACGCCCCGCGCCCACCCACGTCTGCTACCCTGCTGCAGTGGTTGGTGGGCCTGCGTTAGGCTCTATACGGGCTTGGCGCAGAGCGCCCTTCTGAAGATCAGACCCAAACCTCATGCGGGCAGTGCGCTCACAGGCCCAATGACTCGCAAGATTTTTTGGGGTAACATCAGCATTTGCCTCTGCGCGTTGCCATGCGGCGTGCAGAAAAGCCATCAAAAAACACATCCCGGCTTAACAGCGTTGCGGGAAAATTCTTTGAGGTATCAATGAACGACAACTTTACGCATCTCGACAGCCACGGCAACGTCACCATGGTGGATGTGGGCGCAAAAACACCCACCGAACGCGTAGCCATAGCAGAAGCCGTGGTGGAGCTGGCCCCGGCAACCATGGAGCTGTTGCGCAAAAACGCCCTTCCCAAGGGCGACGTGCTCACCTGCGCCAAGATTGGCGGCATCATGGCTGCCAAACGCACTGGCGAGCTTATACCCATGTGCCACCCCCTCAACCTTACCTTTGTGGATGTGCGCTTTACGGTTAACGAAATGCCGCCAACAGTGCGCATTGAGGCGGAAACCCGCACCATTGGCCCCACCGGCATAGAAATGGAAGCCATTGTTGCGGCCCAGACCGCAGCGGCTACCATCTATGACATGTGCAAGGCCGTGCAGCGCGATATCGTTATCAGCCGGGTGCGGCTGCTGCACAAGCGCGGCGGCAAAAGCGGTGAATTCAACGCCCTGGATATAGACGCATGAACCTACCTCATATCGACCCGGTAGCCCTTTCCATCGGCAGTCTGCAACTGCGCTGGTACGGGCTTATGTATCTTGCGGGCTTTGGGCTGGGCTGGCTGCTGGGCCGCTGGCGCGCCTCGCGTCCCGGCTCTGGCTGGACAGCCCCAGACGTGGACGATCTTTTGACCTGCGTGATGATCGGCATCATTCTGGGTGGCAGAATCGGCTATGTGTTGTTTTATGATCTGCCCGTCTACATCAGCGATCCTATGGAGATTCTGCGCATCTGGAACGGCGGCATGTCCTTTCACGGCGGGCTGCTGGGCGTGCTGGGCGCATTTTGGTATTTTGCCCACTCGCGGGGCAGGTCGTTTCTTGAGGTATCAGACTTCATAGCGCCGCTGGTGGCACAAGGGCTCTTTTTTGGGCGGCTTGGCAATTTTATCAATGGCGAATTGTGGGGCAAGGTCAGCGATGTGCCGTGGGCCATGGTGTTTCCCGGTGCCGGGCCCAATCCGCGCCATCCCTCGCAGCTCTATGAGGCTGCGCTTGAAGGCCTGTTGCTCTTTATTATGGTATGGATTTTTTCCTCAAAGCCGCGCAAATCCGGGGCTGTTTCCGGCCTGTTCGCCCTGGGCTATGGCGTGTTTCGCTTTGCGGTGGAATTTGTGCGTATGCCCGATGTGCAGCTTGGTTATCTGGCCTTTGGCTGGCTGACCATGGGCCAACTGCTGTGCGTGCCGCTTATTCTGGCGGGGTTATGGCTGATGTGCCGCAAGGCCCCTGTGCTTGCGCCGCACATGCCCCAAGCAGAAGTAAAAAAACGCCCCGCCGGCAAATCGCCCAAGGGCCGCAAGAAATAACTTTCTACCTGTGTAGTGACAGCGGGCGCTGTTTGCGCGCCGATTTGCCCTTGAACGGGGCCACCGGTGTGTTGACAGCGCCCCGCTTTTTTGTGAAGCTGACCGGCGTTTATCCACATCATATTTTGGAGTACTCATGGCCAAGGAAGGATCAATCGAAGTAGACGGCGTGGTGCAGGAAGCATTGCCCAACGCCATGTTCCGCGTGGAACTGGAAAACGGTCACGAAGTTCTGGCCCACATTTCTGGCAAGATGCGTAAGTTTTACATCCGCATTCTGCCCGGCGACCGCGTCAAGGTGGAGCTTTCCCCTTACGACCTTACCCGCGGACGCATTACCTACCGCATGAAGTAGCAGCGGGCGCGGCGGCTTTTTTCCGCCACCAGAGTGGCCTTTTGCGCCATTGGCCGCGCCCCCTCTTAGCTACTCGCCTTTACTGCGGCCCTTGCATTGCAGCCTAAACAAGGCCCACTACGCGCAGCAGCGCAACGCACAGCAAGGCCCATACGCCAGCCACTACATCGTCGATCATGATGCCGAACCCGTCGGGCAGCCAGTTTTCAGAGGCCCGCACGGGCCACGGCTTGCAGATGTCGA
>QKDT01000216.1 GCA_003251995.1 Desulfovibrio desulfuricans | reverse complement strand
CAAACTGGGGGCCTGCTTTGGCAGGAGCTGGTTTGGCGGCCTGCGCCCCGCTTTGCGCGTTGTTTTGAGCGCCCTGTGCCTGTGCGTTCTGGTTGGCACCAGGCTTGATGCCCCAGGCCGCCAGCCCATTGGCTGAAGGCTGCGAGAAAGGATAGGCGTTTTTTTGCCCAGGTTGTTGCCCCTGCTGGGGCTGCTGCGCTTTTGCGTCCTGCCCCGGCGTGCCCTGCTGCGGCGCGGCTGCGCCAGAAGCTTGTGGGCCAGAGCCATTGGAGGCGGGATTTTGAGCATCGGCAGTATCTGGCTGGGCTGCCGCGTCTGGAGCGGGGGCCTCCTGCGGGGCGGGTTTGGCCTTGGGCGTGTCATTTGACATGAGGTTGGTCATCTGTTCGACGCGCGTCTCAGGGTTTTGCCCGCGCCCAACCATAAAGCCCATAAAAAAGGACCAGCCCACGGCTACCGCAAGGATGGCCCCCAGCAGGGTAGCCATTGGCCCCGAAAGGCGGATGACAAAGCGGCGTTTCTCGCCCGAAGGCTGGGAAACTGCGGCTTTGCGGGGTTTACGTAGTGGGGCGGCCATTCAGTATCCTCCGTCGTGCGTTGGTCTGCATGCCTTGGTTTTGCGGGGCTTTGCCCGTGCCCGTTAAGGCGCATTTCGTCCAGGGCTTGTTGTGTCAACAGTATTGGCACTGCCCGGCTGAAATGCGCCTTAACGGCGGGGATCAAAAAGCAGAATTGTCGCACGCCGAATGTTCGACGTTTATTAAACAGCGGGCATGGGGTTCCGTCTGTTTTTGCTCAAGTGCGGTGCAAATTCAGCGCTACGGCGCTGCTACATGCTCTCGGGGGCGCTTACGCCAAGCACATCCAAACCGTTGCGCAGCACCTGCCCGATGGCGCGCAGCAGCGCAAGGCGGGCGAGGGTACGGGGCGCATCGTCGGCCAACAGAACCTGATGCTTTGCATAGTAGCTGTGCAACTGGCCTGCCAGTTCCGTCAGGTAGGTGCTTACATGGTGTACGCCAAGCGACTTGGCGGCAGAGGCCAGCATGTCTTCAAACGTGGCGGCCTTGCGTAGCAGAGCCATGTCTTCGGGCGTATCCAGGCCTTGCAGCAGGTCGTTAGTAGCCCTGGCGGGCAGGGTAAAGCCGCGTTCTTCTGCCCGGCGCAACACGGCGCAGATGCGCGCGTGAGCGTACTGCACATAATACACAGGGTTGTCGAGGCTGCGCTGCTTGGCAAGCTCAAGGTCAAAGTCCAGCGGGCTGTCGCTCTTGCGCGAAAGAAACATAAAGCGCGCAGCGTCAACGCCCACTTCCTTGATAACATCGGCGAGGGTTTCAAAGGTGCCCGCGCGGGTGGACATGCTCACGGGCTGGCCCTCGCGCAGCAGGTTCACCAACTGGATAAGCACCACGTCGAAAGTATCCTGCGTTTTGCCCATGGCGGTGATCGCCGCGCGCATACGGGGTATGTAGCCGTGGTGATCCGCGCCCCAGATGTCAATGAGCCAGTCGTAACCGCGCTGGAATTTGTCGTGGTGGTAGGCGATGTCAGAGGCAAAGTAGGTCAGGCTGCCGTCTGACTTGCGCAGCACTCGGTTTTTGTCGTCGCCCAGGTTTTCGGTGGCAAACCAGTAGGCGTTGTCTTTCTCATACGTATACCCGGCGGAATTGAGCGCGTCAAAAGCCGAAGCAACCGCGCCGCCTTCCACAAGGGTTTTTTCAGAAAACCAGTTCTGATGCTCCACGCGGAACTCGTTGAGGTCATCCTTGATGCCGTTAAGGATGTCGTTCATGGCTTTGTCGTAGCACACGTTCTGACCTTCGGCATCGGGCATTTGCACCAGTGCGGGATTGGCATCCAGCATTTCGCGGGCGATATCGATGATGTAGTCGCCTTTGTAGTAGTCTTCGGGCCAGGTGACGGGCATTCCTGCCAGTTCCTTGGCGCGCAGCCAGACAGAAAGGCCCAGCAGACGCATCTGACGACCGGCATCATTGATATAATACTCGGTGTTTACGTCGTAGCCAGCCACGCGCAGCAGCCGCGAAAGGCTGTCGCCCACGGCGGCACCGCGCCCGTGGCCCACATGCAAGGGGCCGGTGGGGTTGGCAGAAACGTATTCCACAAGCACTCTGCGCCCTGCGCCGCCGGTGCTTTTGCCGTAATCCTTGCCCGCGGTTTCAATGTCGTCCACAGTGGCGCGCCAAAAATCCTGCGTGAAGGTCACGTTGCAAAAACCAGGGCCGGCGGCTTCGGCATGGGCTACCTCGGGGCAGCGTTCCACCAGCTTTTGGGCAAATTTTTGCGCCAGTTCGCGGGGATTGGCCTTGGCCTCCTTGGCAAGCAGCATGGCGGAGTTGACAGAAAGATCGCCGTGCTTGGGGTCGCGGGGAGGTTCAATAACTGTTTTGACGGGCCAGGCAAGGCCTTCTTCTTCAATAATGGCCTTGAGGGCCGTGCGCAGGGTGTCAATGGCGCGCATAGTGCTGGTGTCCTTTCTTGTGCAACGGTTGCGGCATAAAGCCTCGGGCCGCCCTTGGCAAAACCGTGGGAACCCCGTTTCAGGTTCATGCGCCGCCCCTGGGATAAAACCGCTCGGGCGCGCATGGAGCAAATATTTCAGGCTGGGCGGGGCAGACCTTCACACAGATGGTCTGATCCCCGCAAAAAAACTATCCTGCAAAGGCCGCC
>QKDT01000243.1 GCA_003251995.1 Desulfovibrio desulfuricans | reverse complement strand
CAGCGTCAGGGATAAAAAACCGACTATAACAGTAAGAATAGTTTTGACGCCGGGTTTCTGGGAACGCAAGCTGGCTAACGTCTTTACTGGTGCCTATGCCAAAATTGCCATCTATACCACCAAAGGCGATCCTCTTTTGCCCTTTCCCCGCATGACCCAGGCCGAGAAAACCTGCCTGGCGGACAACATTATAAACATGATGACTGATGAAACAATGCTACACACGCATACAATGGATATTGATGGCGTGAACGCTACCCTTGCTTTGCGGGAGGTAGCTGCTCCTTTTGTTGCGGACGGGCCTTTGGTGGTTGGGACGATTTTGAACAGCGATGGCAGTTACAACCGCTGGCGCAGCGATATGATGATGCGGGTTTTGGCATGGCTGATTGTGGCGGTGGTTTCTACCCTTGTGCTGATGTTTGAAACGCGCAGGCGTCATATTACAGAGCTTACAGCGGCGAAAATGCACGCCGATATGCGCGCGCGCGATAAATTTATCAGCGTCTTGATGGACCATGCGCCGATAATGGTGTCCTATTGGGATGCGGAGTGCCGATGCCGTTATGCCAACAGAATGTACAGGGCATGGTTTGGCAAAAGTGATGGAGAGATTATTGGCATGCATGTGCAAACATTGCTGGGCGAAGCTCTGTATGCAAAGTGCGCCTCCCTTATTGCGGCGACCCTGCAAGGCGAACCGCAGAATTTCGAGCAGGAACGGGAAAGGGCGGATGGAAGCGTGGGATATGTGCTATCCCGTTATATTCCCGATTGGGATAATCAGAATGTGAGGGGCTTTTTTGTCATATCCTCGGACGTTACAGAACTTAAGCAAACCCAGCAGAGCCTGGAAAAACGTATTGAAGACCTGTATTCCCTGGCAACAACAGACGTGCTTACAGGCTTGAGCAACCGCCGTAATTTACTGGAAAAGATCCAGTTTGAAATAGAAAGGGCCAAGCGTTACGAGCTGGGCATGATATTTTTTATGCTGGATATCGACCACTTTAAAAATATCAACGATACCTTTGGGCACGACACTGGCGACGCTGTGCTGAAAGGGCTTGGAGCGATGCTGCACGACACCATGCGGACATCCGACCATGTGGGACGCCTTGGTGGTGAGGAATTTGGCATTTTGTTAGTCGGTGTATCACCGCAACAGGCCTCGATAATCGCCGAGCGGTTGCGCAAGCGGGTAGAAGCCATGGTCGTGTGGCACAACGACTGGGAGATACATTTTACGGTCAGTATTGGTTTGGCGGATTTGCAAAAGGGTGTGGAAAATCCTTTGGAAGACATGATGAAGCGTGCTGATATGGCCCTTTACCGGGCAAAGCAAGAAGGGCGTAACCGGGTATGCCTTGCCGATAACCTGATGCCAGATGCCTAGCTGTGTGTTCATCCCTTTTTTGTTGCTGTGGGTAAGGCAACTGCCAGCCCCTGAGTTCTTGGCATAAAAGTGGTTGTTTCTGTTGTAAGTGCGCAGAAAACAAGCCCTGCGCACCGGGCATCAGCCATAAAAAAACGTCTTTGCGCCGCAGGTGTGCCCGCAGCGCAAAGACGTTTTTTGCATTATATGAATGTGTGCGCCCTAGCGCACTATCAACTTCAGAAAGCGTTTTTTGCCGAGTTTGACAACATATTCCCCAGCTTCAATGGGGGTAATGGCATCTTCGCAGCGTTCGCCGTCAATGGAAAGCGCACCTTCTTTCATCAGGCGTTTTGCCTCGCCACGGCTTTTTACAAGGCCAGCAGCTTCAAGAAACACCGGGGGGGTGCTGTCTTCACCGCAGGCGCACTGGTGCTCGGGCATGTCGTCCGGTACGCCGCCGCCAGCAAAAACGGCGTTAAAGCCTTGCTTGGCTTCATCGGCGTCCTTTTCGCTGTGGTAGCGGCTCACCATTTCGTGGGCAAGATTTTCCTTGGCAGCCTTGGGGTGAACCTGCCCGCTGGCAACGGCTTCTTTGAGAGCAGCAATATCTTCAAGGCTTTTGCTCGAAAGCAGCTCGTAGTAGCGCCACATGAGCTCATCAGAGATAGCCATGACCTTGCCAAAAATCTGCGAGGGCGCTTCATCAATGCCGATATAATTGCCGTAAGATTTTGACATCTTACGCACGCCATCGGTGCCTTCAAGCAGCGGCAGGGTCAAAATGCACTGGCTTTCGATACCGTAATGGGCCTGCAAGGTGCGGCCCACCAACAGGTTGAATTTTTGGTCGGTACCACCCATTTCCACATCGCTTTTGAGTGCCACAGAGTCATAACCCTGACAGAGCGGATACAAAAATTCGTGGATGGAGATGGGGCGCTGTTCACGAAAGCGCTTTTCAAAATCGTCGCGCTCCATCATGCGGGCAACGGTATAGCTGGAGGCCAGCTTGATAAAGCCCGTGGCGTCCATCTTGCCAAGCCATGCAGAGTTGAAGGCAACTTCTGTCTTGCTGGGATCAAGGATTTTGAAGACTTGTTTTTTGTAGGTTTCTGCGTTGGCAAGAACCTGTTCTTCTGTAAGGGGGGGGCGGGTTTCTGAGCGACCAGAAGGGTCACCTATACGGCCTGTAAAGTCGCCGATAAGAAAAATGACATGGTGCCCCAGCTCCTGAAAATGCCGCATCTTGTGCATAATAACCGTATGCCCAAGGTGCAGGTCAGGGGCGGTGGGGTCAAAGCCCACCTTCACGCGCAAC
>QKDT01000095.1 GCA_003251995.1 Desulfovibrio desulfuricans | reverse complement strand
CTCAGGCGCGGAGCCTTCGATGCCATCTCCACCACCGTTACCATCACGGTTCTGGACGCCAAGACCACCGCTGTAAGCGGCGAGATAAGCATTCTGAATCAAGGTGTTGGATGCGCCGCCGGTGTTGGCCCAAGCGCTGGCGGTTACGGTCATGCCATCGCTTGAAGTAGAGCGCTCGTTACCGTATGCACATCCACCTGAGTAGGGGTCGCAATTGCCGCTGGTGGGCATATACCAAGTCGTTGCAAGAGCGGACTGGGTAAGAAGAATACCGGTCGCTGCCAAGAAGGAAGACAGAACAGAGTGCTTCATCATCATCGCCAGGTTAATTATTGGTGCATAGGACTAAGCAGCATTTGTGCCAAATTGGTTTTTATCATCTAACTGGTTGATCTGTAATGATAATTCTGGTGGCGGCGGGGCTGGCCGCCTGGCGATGTGTAAGGTTCGCCGACACATTCGGTGAGATTTCCGGCTTGATGCCTATACGCGGATGCGCGGCATGCTTACGGTTATTGGCCCGTGAGTTCCCGTTGCAGCTGTTTGGCGGCGTCGATCTCAGCAAAATTAGCGTTGCCCTTCAGGGCGAGCTCCAATTCGCGGCGGGCTTCGGACGTCCTGCCGCTCTTATGTAAGGCGGTGGCCAGGTGGAAATGAATGGCGGGGTCTCCTGGCGCTCGTGCACGGGCCTCGCGTAAATGGCGCAGGGCCCGGTCGGTATCGCCTTGCTGAAGAACTAACCAGCCAAGCGTATCGTTGACTGGCGCTGCGTCAGGCACCAATTTGTAGGCGCGTTCCGCGAATCCGACCGCTTTTGCCAGATTCCCTTGCTGCATATAGATGTTGGCAAGGTTGTTCAGAACCATGGGGTTGTCGCCGAAACGCTTGAGATGTTGCTCATAGGTATCTCGGGCGGAATCAGATTTGCCTAATTGCAGCTCAACCTCAGCCAGCGCCAGCGAGACACCTGCCTCGTCCGGATGTTTCTGATGCCGTTCTTCAAGATAACGTAAAGCCTCTTGCTCACGGCCGCTTGCTCGCAAGGCTTGCTGATAACGCAAGGCATTGTCGGGACCATTGTCCAACGCCTGAGCGGCACGAAAGGCTTGGGCGGCTTGTTCAGGTTGGCGAGCTGCCAACAGAATGTCTCCAAGTCCACTTTGGGCCCGGGCAGATCGGGGGTTGGCCGCGGCTACACGCTTGGCCCGATCCAACGCGGCATTCTGTTTGCCTTCGCGTATCTCCATCTGCGCCATGAGCAGATTGGCTTCAATGGCCGAGGCGTCCTCGCCCAAGGCTTTGTTGAGGCTGAAGCTGGCACCAGCGCGATCACCTATCGCCAGTTGCAAGCGGGCGACTTCCTCAAGGCGGTTGACGTCAAAACCGGCAATCTTGCTCATGCTCGCAAATGTGGTCTGTGCTCTGGATGTCTGGCCTGCCGCTGCGTGGGAACGCCCCAGCGCGGAGGCCACATCAAAATCATCCGGGGCCGCTGCCGCCGTCTGCTTTGCCAGGGCCAGGGCTTTATCCGTCTCGCCTAGCGCCAGGAACGTGTTGATCAGCTTCACGGCAATTATGGAATTGCGAGGTGATAAGGTATGCGCTGATTGCAGCCAGCGCAGGGCCTCTGTGTCATGCCCGGCGACGAGTTCTGTGAGTCCCAGTTCATACTGGGCCTGAACGTTTTTTCCGTCGCTTTTCAGGATGGTTTGGAGTTGCTGGCGGGCCGCGTCTAGATTGCCTTGTGCGGTTTCAAGCTTTGCAAGATTGAGGCGTGCCGTATTAAAGCGGGGATCTTTTTCCAGGGCCTTCGTGTATGCAGCCCGGGCACCCTTGGCATCTTGCGCCGCGGCTTTTGCAACGCCCAGGAGGTTGAACGTGGCGGGGGATTTTCCCAGCTTGGCGAGGACGGTTTCGGCCACTTGTATGGCTGAGCGCGGCTCGCCACGCTGTATATGAAACATGACCAAGCTGCTGCCCAGCCGGAAATTGGCGGGATTTTTTGCAAACGCCTGGGTCAGGTACTCCATGCCCTGGGCTTCCCGGCCTAGGCCGATCAGGCTGTAACCCAGCGCACTGGAAAGCTGGGATTTCTGTAAAACCATGGGGCCAGCCTGCTCCAGGAGGTTGGCCGCCTTGGCGTATTGGTTTCTTGCAATGTAGGCGGAGGCCAACATTTGCAGCACGTTGGGGTCATTCGGGGCCAACCGCGATGCCTGGAGCAGATTTGAGATGGCGGCTTCTGTTTCATCCTGGGCCAGTTGGATGGTGGCCAGCAGTTTGCGTGCACCAACATCCTGGGGTTTGAGCCTGACATAGGCGTCGGCATAGGTTTTGGCCTGCTCGTCAGCATGCAGGGCATGATTGGCCAGGGCGCCCACCATGAGCAACTGGGGCTTGCTGGCACGATAGGCCGGCGGCAGGGAGTCGACCCCCTTCACAGCCAGCAGTAATTCGGTTTTTGCAGCCGCGTTGTCGCCTTTGCGTGCGTAATACACGGAACGCAGGTAGGCGCCTCGTGGTTCCTGTGGGTTATGCGTCTTCAAGTACGACAGGTCCTTGAAGGCATCTTCCATTCGATTCAGATCAAAAAGCAGACCTGCACGGGCCACACGCACATCAGTGAATCGTTCTTGCAAGGACAATGCAAGGTCGTAGCCCGACAAGGCGGTATTTACATCGCCGGTGATGTGGGCGATGG
>QKDT01000388.1 GCA_003251995.1 Desulfovibrio desulfuricans | reverse complement strand
ACGTTTCCGTGAGCATGTAAAAATCTTTGTCATGGATGTGGATGTCGCCGTTAATGTGGGCGGCAGAGGCATCCTTGGGCAGAATATAGTTGTCGATAAAAAATTTGGAGCCTTCGGAACCATACTTGAGCATGGTGCCCATGGCTGTATCGCCGTCAATATTGGCGTTTTCGCGCTTTATGTCTTCTTGCAGAGCCGGGGAATACGTGAGTTTTTTATAAATATCCATGAGATACGATTCCGCATTACGGATTTTCGTATGCTCGGCCCGGTATAAAATATAGGCTTTGGCGCTCTTGGCGTAGTCGTACTGGATCAGAGTTTCTTCAACAACATCTTGAATTTCTTCAACATGCTTGAGAGTGCGCGACTCCAGCTTTTTGCACACTTTTTCAGTGACAAAAAGCAGGTCGGTGGGTGACATGTCTTCACCGCCAACAGCCTGGTTGGCCTTGGTGATGGCATTGAGAATTTTGACCGAATCAAAAGGCACTTCCGTGCCGTCGCGCTTTATAATGCTGGCGAGCATGAACTTCGCTCCAACGTGTGGGCTATGAACAAAAAGGCCGCCCGAACAAAACGGGCGGACAGGCCATCGACGGCCCTTGCTGGCGGTTCATCTGCAAAAGCCCGTTGCAGATGCTCCATTTTCTTAGAACTGTTGAAAGTAGGTCTTCCGGCTTGCCTGCCGCTTTTCGGCCTTCCCGGATTTATCCAGTGACGCGCGAGGAAAAGCGGTTTTGAACAGGCAAACGGCGGCGGGTCCGCTCCCGATTTTCACGGGAATTCCCAATTAAGCTCCATGGCGCTTTCAATGTCTAGAAAATCTCAAAAGAATTATACCCTGTCAATAAATGTGCGTAAAAAATGTCTCCTAGTGTCAAAACAACACATTGTATTTATTACAAAATTTTTCTTGATTGCACATTTTTCCACCGCATCAAGGCCGCAAAACAGTGGGGGCGTAAACAAAATTGTTCGCCCAAACCGGCGCAGAATCTGGCTACCAGACCCGCAACATTTGTGGATTTGATTGGCGCTGCTGAAACACTCCACCATGTAATCAGGCACTTGTGCCAACATGGCCCAACATCCGCATGCATCGGCCCTGCAAGTGCAACCGATGCCTGGCGAACCCCAAACAGAAGGATGTTCCCGTAACGCAAGAAAGAACTTACTCTACCCCCGCCCAGTTTTCAAGGCAGCCCTACCCCAACTAGGGTACTTACCGCAGACTTGACGCCCATAAAAACTTTTTTTGTATGGGGAATGGGTGCTGGCTATGGGTAAAAAGTACGTAAAAACAAGGGGCCACATCGGGTACCCGACCTAGAACCACTGCCGTTTACAGGGTGCATAATCGAATAGCCGATGCGGCCCGTCACTAATACTAGCGCGCCGCTTAGGGCAGCAAGGTCATGTTATACAGATTTTTGTCGTCCAGATACTTTTGCGCCACGGCCTGAATATCAGCCGGGGTCAGCTTGGCGGCCTTGTCGATAAGAGCCTTGCTGAAATCACGGGGCAAGCCCAGCACAGCATCCGTGGCGGCAACGCCCGCGCGGGAATCAAGGCTCTGCTTATCGCGGTAATACTCGCCAAGCAGTCGGTTGGCGCCAGCTTCCAGCATTTCTGCCGGCAAAGGCTTGGCCTTGATGTCGGCAATAATCTTGGCAAAGCCCGTGCGCGCCTGCGCCACCTTGTCGGGCGTTGTACCAATATAAAAGGCCATCATGCCTGCCTGGGGCATGGCGCGATAAAAAGCCGTAACCGTATACCCAAGGCCCTGTTCATCGCGCATCTGGCTGAACAAGAGGCCGCTCTGGCCTGAGAGCACAGACTGCAGCAGCATGAGCGCCGGGGCATCGGGGTTGGTGTAGGACACGGCCTTGAACATCTGGAGTACATGGGCCTGATTACGGCCTGGCAGATGCAGGTCAAGATTACGGGCATCGCCCCACGAAGGCGCGGGCAAAGAAAAATCCTTGCTTTCGGGCGCGGGCAAGGTGCGGGCAAAGGCCAGCACAGCCTCGCGGTCAAAATCACCTGCAACGGCAAGCACCCATGGCTGCCCAAGCTGCTTGTCCCAAAACGCCCGCACATCCTTGGATGTAAACTTGGAAAGACCTGCCTCCGTACCCAGACTATCGTAGCCGTAGGGCTGCCCACCGGGGAAGATAAACGGATTCACCTTGGAGAACAGATATGATGTTGGCCTGTCCGCCCGCTGGCGGATGGCGGCCTTCATGTTTTCGGCTTCGCGCTTGATCTCCTTGGCTTCGAAGCGTGGTTTGCTCAGTACATCTCGCAGCATGGAGAAATAATCGGCATTAAAGCGGGCTGGGCCAGTCAGCGACACCGTAAACGTTTGCAAGCCAGCCTTGGCAGAAAGAGAAGCCGCGCGGTCAGCTAAATAGCGCTCCACGGCCTGAGCGTTCAGCTTGCCGCTACCATCGCCAAGCGTGCTGGCGGTCAGCTCCGCCAAGCCCTGCTGTTCAGGCTTGAGCAGGGCGTTGCCGCCAGGCAGCATCAAATCAACAGCCACGTAAGGCACGGTCGCATCGGGGATGAGGATGACGGTACGCCCCTGCCCCAAGTCCACCACTTCCTGCTGCCCCGCAACAGCCGAGGTCTGCTGCGCGGACTTGGCGACGGTGGTGCCGGGCCAGTTCTTTTGCAGAATAGCTTCAAGGTCGGGCACCTTGGCGTTTTGTGGCACCAACACGCGCACACGGGCTCTGGCGGGGTCAAGCCAGAGATCAATGGCTTGCTGCACCTGCGCCTGCGTTACATTGCGCTGCGTAAAGCGCAGATTCTGCTCTCCCACATTGCCGCCCAATTCAAACTCCACGCTCCCCAACCAGGAGGCAAGACCGTTAAGAGTTTCAGCCGAGCGGTCCATGCTGTCTTCCAGGTTATAACGGGCGCGCTTCAGAGCCTCGGGCTTAAAATCGGCGGCCTTCAGTTTGGCAAGATCCGTGGTAAGGCCCTGCCAGAAGGCTTCCAGTTTTTCAGGGGCCATATTTGCGGTAACATACAGCATACCGGCACGGGCAAGGCTCATGTTGCCCACATTGATGCTATCCACAAGCTGCTTTTCATACTCGTATTTACGGCTCAGCAAGGAGGTACCGTCGCCGCCAAGCAGGTAGCTCAGCACATCCAGATCCACCGAGCGCAAATCGCGCAGAGACGGTGCGGGAAATGCCATACCCAGATACACCTTGTTCCAGGGGCCGCGCACAACCTCAACACGCGGCCCGCCGGGGGCATTGAACAAATCGACCTGCGGCGGCGTAACCACATCATTGGTGTTGGTCATACTGCCAAAAAGTTCCTGCGCGTGCTGCATGACAGTCTGCGGATCAATATCACCCGCCACCAGCAGCAGCATGTTCTGCGGCTGATACCAGCGCTTTACATAGGCCCGCAGATCATCAGCAGTGATGGCGCGCACTGTTTCCTTGAAGCCAATAATCGGACGCCCGTAGGGGGTATTTTTAAGTGTGGATACTTGCAGGTTTTCAAACAGCCTGCCCATGGGCGAATCCTGATCGCGTTCAAGTTCAGAAATCACCACTTCTTTTTCAGATTCCAGCTCCTTGGGGTCAAGAGATGCCTGAAAGGCCATTTCCTTCACCACATCCATGCCCATGCGCCAGTGCGCGGCGGGCATATCCGTCATGTACCATGTTTTATCAAAGCTGGTAGCAGCGTTGAGATAGCCGCCAAGGGCCTCCACATCCCGTGCGACCTGACCTTTGGGGCGGTGCTCGGTGCCTTTGAACACCATGTGCTCAAGCAGATGGCTTATGCCAGCCTGCTTGGCGTCTTCATTGGATGAACCTGTGCGTACATAAAGGCGGGTTGCCACCAGGGGGAAGCGACTGTCCTTGATAATATACACGGAAAGCCCATTGGGCAGCTTGGTCAAAACCCGCTGTT
>QKDT01000126.1 GCA_003251995.1 Desulfovibrio desulfuricans | reverse complement strand
ACCACCGATGCGCCGTGGCCTGCCGCGCACTCTGACCCTCGGCTCATGGCAGACCTTGCGGCAGCGTCTGTTAGTGCGCAATGCTTTGAAAACTACGGCCTGCCCTTTTGCATGACTGTAGAAGTTGAAGCCATGGGCGCACAGGTGGATATGGGTACCGCCGACCGGGAACCACATGTGACGGGCTATGCCATTGGTTCTGTCAAGCAATGGCAGCAGGTTAGCCCCTTGCAGGTCGAGAGCGGAAGGGCCGCAACCGTGCTTGAAGCCATACGCCTGCTGAAAAGCAGAAATACGGATATCCCTGTTATCGGCAACCTTACCGGCCCCATCAGCGTTGCCACGTCGCTTATGGAACCATCTGTTTTCTATAAGGAACTCAGAAAAAACAAAGAGGATGCAAAGAGCTTTATATCCTTTATTTCCGAGCAGCTCCTGCACTTTGGCTTGCAGCAACTTGAGGCCGGTGCCGATGTCATTACCATATCCGACCCGAGCGCCAGCGGCGAAATACTCGGCCCAGCGCTGTTTGCAGAGTATGTCGTACCCGCGCTGGCAGTAATCTGCACAGGACTTAAGGAGCGCTTTCCTGAGGCAGGGATTATTGTTCACATTTGCGGGCAGATGCGCCGGGTTTTTGATTCTGTAGCTCACGTACCCGCCCAGGCGGTCAGCTTTGACGCCGTGGTGAGCTTGCCTGCCGCGCAGGAAAAGCTGGGTAACATGCGAATTATGGGCAATGTAAGCACCTTTGCACTGGAGCTTGCCAACCCTGAAAAGATTGCGGTTCTGACCCAAAAATGCATGGAAACAGCGCACATAATCTCCCCTGCCTGCGGCATGGGCACGGGTTCGCCCCTCCGTAATGTGCGCACCATTTTGGCAACGGTAAAGGCGAACGCAAATCATGCCTAAAAATCCCCTTACCTTCCGTGTAAACTGCGGGCAAAATCAAACTGTACTGGAGGCTTTGCGCGCAGCCGGTGCAGATATGGAAAGCCCCTGCGGCGGTTTGGGCACGTGTGGCAAATGCCGCATTAAAGTTTGTGATTGCGCGGCCCTGCCCCCGCCGAATGACGACGAACGCCAGGCCCTTGGGGAAGCGCCGTTGCAAGAAGGCTGGCGTCTTGCCTGCCGCCTGACGGGCCTTGGAGACATAACCGTTGCCCTGCCCGCTACCAACGAAGACCACAGAATACTTGCGGATGGCGCACTACAGAACATGGAATGCGCGCCCTCCATCAAAAAAATCGTTTGCCATTTGCCGCGACGCGCCAAAACAGACAACACGCCATGGAACGTATGGCTTGGGCAGCAAACGGATCCCCCTCTGGATGGCACGGATAGCCTGAGCGTTTTGCAAAGCCTTGCGGAAATTGAGCTGGATGATAATACGCTGTTGCAAGTGGAACCCGGCGATACATCTGGGCAGCTATTTGGATTTGCCATTGATATTGGCACCACCACTGTCATTGTGTCGCTTGTTGACCTGGCGAACGGGCACGTGCTGGGCAATGCATCATCTATCAATCCACAAATCCAGTTTGGATTGGACGTGCTTTCACGCATTACTTACGCAGGTGAAAACGGCAAAAGTGGCGTGCTGCAACTACAGAAAAAAATTGTTGGCTGTCTGAACAAGCTCGGGCTGGAACTTTGCCGGGATCATGGCATTAATCCCGGCAGAATATACTCCATAGTAACCGCCGCCAATGCGACCATGACCCATCTTTTGCTTGGAATAGCCCCGCATTCGCTCGGTGTTGCCCCGTTTTCGCCTGTTTTTACCAAGGCCATGGAAGCGACAGGTAATGATATCGGCTTGCGTGCCTTTGCTCGCGCCCGTCTGCACACCCTCCCTGGCGTTTCTGCCTATATTGGTGCAGACATTGTAGCCGGAGTATACGCCTGTGGTTTGGGAACCATGCAGGATAACGTGCTTTTTATAGACATTGGCACCAATGGCGAAATCGTGCTGGCAGCCAAGGGCAAACTTGTGTCGTGTTCCTGCGCGGCTGGCCCCGCCCTTGAAGGTATGAACATCCACCATGGCATGCGCGCGGCAGCGGGCGCCCTTGAAGATCTTCAGATAGAACACAGCCACGATCAGCCCTCTTTGCGTATCCGGCTAAAAACCATTGGCGATGCGCAACCAGCGGGCATCTGCGGCAGCGGCGTGCTTGCCGCCATACGTGAACTGCTGTCCATTGGCCTGATAAGACCAGACGGGCGCATGTTGAAGGCCGCAGACATTCCAGAGGATGACCAGCGCCGCGCGCTGTGTACCGAGCATCAAGGCAAGGCGGCGGTGCAACTGGCTGCTGCACCGCATCAGGTACTGATCACCCAAAAGGATGTGCGGCAGGTGCAACTGGCAAAAGGCGCTATCCTTTCTGCCTTCACGGCGCTGCTGCAACATGCTGCCATATCAATGGAAGAAATTGATCAGGTATTGGTTGCAGGGCAATTTGGTGCCTACCTGCCTGCGCGCAGCCTCGCGGCTTGCGGCATCATCCCACAATGTCTCGAAGCCCGTGTGCGGTTTCTTGGCAATACATCGCGCGCAGGGGCCTGCATGGCTCTTTTGTCGCACAATGTCCGAGTCAAAATCTCTCAACTATCAAATCATATTGACTATGTTGAGTTGAGTACGCAGCAGAGCTATGACAGGCTTTTTGCCGCAAGTATGCGCTTTCCCCCCCCA
>QKDT01000167.1 GCA_003251995.1 Desulfovibrio desulfuricans | reverse complement strand
CGGATGCCGGGCAATGGCAGTGATCTGGTGTCCGCGGCGGGACAGTTCCGCCAGTATCTGGGAGCCTGCATTTCCTGATGCGCCGATAAGTGCGATTTTCATGATATTGCTCTCTTGGTTTTGATTTAGTACAAGGTCTACATCCAAGACCAGTATGTACGTAAAAATGAAAATTGCGCAAGAAGTCATGCCAAAATTATCAGGTCACCAAAATGTGACTATCAATAATGAGGGACGTATGGACATGTGTAAACCAAGGAATGCAGCGCCGGAATTTGAGCAACCCTGTCCAATCCGGGATGTGCTTGACCGCATAGGCGATCAGTGGAGCTTGCTGATTCTTGAGGCGTTGGAAGGGCGAACCTTGCGTTTTAGCGAATTGCTTCGTGAGCTTGGCGATATTTCCAAACAAATGCTGTCAAAAACGCTCAAAAACCTGGAGCAGGACGGCTATATTCAACGTACCGTCTTTCCGGAAGTGCCGCCAAGAGTTGAATATAATCTGAATGATCTGGGAACGTCGTTTCTTGTACCCATGAAGCAACTGGTAGACTGGGCAGCCCTCAATCACAGGGCGATTTGCGACGCGCGGGCAGTTCACAAGGCAAAGAGCAATGACTCCCCGTATGCTCCTCGCTAGCGGGCGATGATGGGATTTTTGCAGAGAATTTTGCCTGACCGACCACGTATGCAGGCAAAAAGGTGCGCAGCCGCATGGCCCATGGTGGCATGCGGCTTTTGAGTGTCATTGTTTGTTTGCCAGTGCGCCGCAAGGCTGCATGGAGGCAGCAGGTCGTCGCTCAACATTGAACGGGAACCTTGCAAGCTCAACCCACGCAGCCTTTGCCCTGTTTTTAGTCAAATAGGGGCCGCAGCACCAGCCAAAGGGCAATGCAGGCAAGTGTCAGCCCTGCCAGCCCTTCAATAAGGGGAATGCGTTTTTCCAGCGCCCGTTGTGCGCCGGGCAGGGATATGGCGGCTGCAAGCGCCGCATCCCAGGCAAAGACCAGCAGGGTCATCCACACCCCGGCAAAAGCCTGTTGCGGCAGAGTGGCGGTTGGCCCCAGAATGACGGTCATAAGGGTGAGGTAGAATACGGCGTTCTTGGGATTGAGCAGGGCAGAGCCAAGGCCGGTGATCAACTGCTTTGCTGGCGACAAGGGGATTGCCTCGCCCGTCGCAAGGCTTGTTTCGCTGCTCGCAGTTTGGCGGCTGGCCCGCAGCAGCAAAAAACCCAGCCACGCAAGGTAAGCCGCGCCCGCAAGTTCCATAATGCGGTACAGCGATGGAACCTGCCGCATGACCGACCAGCCGGAAACAGCCAAGCAGATATACAGGGCGTTGCCCAGCGCGATGCCAAGGCAGATGAACAGCGCCCCGCGCAATCGATGGCGCACTGCGTGACCGAGAATAAGAAAAAAATCAGGGCCGGGGCTGAGCAATGCAAGAAAGTGCGCCAAAGCCAGCGCGGGAAAAGCAGCGGGAATCAGTGTAAAAACAGACATGGGTGGCCTCCTTGCGGACAGCACACCCCTTTTTTATTTGCGCGTATTGTACGAATGTGACCGCCCCCGCTGATAGCAGCCAGGGGTAACGGAATAGAATTTTACAAACATGCGGTGAAAATGGCTTTGATCGGCATAGCCAGCGGCAAGGGCGGCTTCACTGATGCTTTTGCCCTGCCGCAGTAGAGCGCGCGCTTTTTCAAGCCGCAGGCAGTGCAGCCATGCGTTGGGGGGCAGCCCCGCAGAACGCCTGAACGCCCGCGAAAAACTCTCGCGCCGCAAGCCAAGCCGGCGGGCCAGCGATGATACTGGCGCGTGCGCTATGGCGGGTTGCTCTGAATCCGCCCGCAGGGTGTAGTCATCCTGCAGAATGCTGGCATCGGTTTGCAAAAAAGCTGCGGCTGCATGGGGAAAATCTGTTTTTTTGCCAGTTTTTCCTTCCGCGCTGCCGGCAGCAGGTTTCACCGCGCTTGCAAGGCAGCGATGAGCCTTCTGAAGCGCGGTAAAAAACGTCACAAAGCGGTCTTCCGCATCATCCGCGCCATTGCAAAAAGCCTCCAGCGCGGCAAATCCCTGCTTGAACAGCGCCGGATCGCGCACCACGGGTGTTGTCACTTCATACATGCTGGCAAAGCCCAGGGGCGCGCAGATGCGCCGCGCAAACCACGCCGCGTCAAAATAAGCCATCTGGTAGCTGCGCGCGTGCCCGTGCAAAGGGTTGCAACTGTGGGGTAAGCCAGGGGCAATCAGGGCAATGTCGCCCTTGAGCGCCTCATGTGGCTGCCCCATGAGCGTAAAGCATGTGCCGCCCTCAAGGATAAGACCAAAGGAAAAAGTGGAATGAAAGTGCTCTGCATAAGGCAGGGTGCTATCAAGCGTAGTGCGCACCTCAAGATACGGATACTTGTCCGGCGAGGTGAAGGTCTGCTGTGTATCTGGAAGGCGAGATGGCATGGCTTTTTACCGTTTGCGGTTTGCTTGCCAATTGTAGGTGCGGAAGGGGGCCAAGGCAATAGGTGCGGCCCAGCGGCGGTGCCGGTTTTTTACGCAAACAGACGCACGCGTACGGCTGAACCGCTTGAGTTTCAAGTACCCTGTGTTTCATATGGCGGCCCACACTGACCATGGCATTTTTTGACTAGGCCTTTGCTATTGCTGTTTGGCTGTACGAGGTGGTCAACCCTGGCGGCGTATACCCTGCT
>QKDT01000164.1 GCA_003251995.1 Desulfovibrio desulfuricans | reverse complement strand
GCCGCCGGTGCCGCATGCCGCGCATGAAGAACAACTGCCGCAGCCCTGAAGCAGTTCAGCCTTGCTGCCGCGTCTGCTGGCCTGCCAGAAATTGAACATGTTCATGCCGGCAAGCAGCAACCCTAGGCAAATAAATGCGCCGGGGGCCTGTACCATGATGCGGAAGGGCTCAAAGCCCTGCCACATGATGTGATGCCCAAACCATGTGCCGTTGCCCAGCACCTCGCGCAATGAGCCAAGAAAGGTCAGCGAAATTGTATAGCCGATGCCGATGCCAAAACCATCTGCAATGGAAGCGGCAACGCCGTTTTTAGCGGCAAAGGCCTCTGCCCGGCCAAGAATGATGCAGTTAACGACAATCAGCGGCACAAAGATGCCCAGTTGCTGATAAAGAGGGTATGCGTAGGCCTGCATGAGCAATTCAACAGCCACCACCAGCGATGCCGCAATAACGATAAAGCAGGCGATGCGCACTGTTTTGGGGATAATGCTCCGCACCATGGAGATCAGCATATTGGAAAGTACAAGCACAAAAATAACAGCCAAGCCCATACCCAGCCCGTTGTTGGCGGAGTTGGTCACCGCCAGGGTGGGGCACAGCCCGAGCACCAGCCGAAAAGGCGGCAGCTCTTTCCACAGCCCCTTGGTGAATTCGTTCATAATGCTCATATAATTCTCCCGCCCGGTGGGCCCTACTTTTTGCCCCATGCACTGAGGATTTCGGGTTTAAGGTCCACGTAGGTTTTTGCAGCCTTGTTTACGGCATCTACCGCACCGGTTGAAGAGATCGTGGCGCCGGAAACCGCGTCAACGTTGCCCCCGTTGGCTTTCAGCCCCACGGGCGTTTTAAAGCCCGCAAACTGGGTGGTGAAACCGGGTTGCACAATACGCATGCCAAGCCCAGGGGTTTCTTTAAGCGTGGTGATGCCGATGCCAGCCAGGGTATCGTCCGCCACGTTAAAGCCAACCATCACGCCAATGGGGCCGCCGTAACCCTTGCCTGATTCTTCCAATGCGACGCCGGTCAGCTTGCCGCCCGTCATCACAGGAAACAGGGTCGTCAGGCGTCCATCGGGCAGGGTGAACTTGCGCCGATCCGCAATGGGCGAATTTTCCGCACGGGTAAACAGTCGGTTAAGGGCCGGGCCTTGAACGTAGGTCAGCACTTGCTCCTCAATGCGGGTCGCCGTCACCATTTTAAGGTATGAAAGGGCGAAGCCAGAGAGCCCGCACAGCAGCGAAAGCACTACAACCATTCGCATTATATTCATCATCAGCGCCGACCTCCAAAGGGTTTGGGCCGGATCATGTCAAAGTAGGGCGTGGCAAGGTTGGCAAGCAGGATGGCAAAGGGCACACCGTCAAGCCACACACCGTATTTGCGAATGATCATTGCCAGTGCTCCACCCATAAGCCCGTAAAGAAACATGGGCAGGGGGCGGGAGGGGGTATTGCCCACCTCTGTGGCAATAAAAAACCCGCCCAACATCACCGAGCCGGTACACAGATGGAAGAAGGGCGAGGCATTTTGCGCGGGATCAAGCATCTGAAACAGGGCGGCAAGCCCCGCCACACCAATGAAAAATCCCAGCGAGACCTGCCAGCGCACTATGCCTCTGGCAGCCAGAAATGAGCCACCCACAAAGAGCGCCAGTATCTGCCCCGCACCAAGCCCGTTGATCTGTTTGCCAAGCAGAAGATCAATCACGGGTATGCTTTTGGCGCTGGCTGCGCCAAAAAACTTCAGGCGTACAAGCGGATCAAGAAAATCCGTGCTCATTTGCATGGTGTTGGGGTCCATAAACAGCGGAAACGACACGGCAAGCACAGCCCATCCCACAAGGGGGGTACTCACCGGATTGGCTCCCAGCCCGCCAAAAACCATTTTGCCAAGGCTCATACATATGGTTGCTCCCAGTACTACCAGCCACCAGGGTGAGGCGGCAGGCAATAGAAAGGAGAAAAGCAGCCCGGCGTAGACAGCGGAAAGATCGTCTATCGCCAGATCTCTCGACATGAGTTTTTCGCAAAGGGCTTCAACAATTACACATGTGGCAATGCTCAGGGCCATAACGCGCAGGGCGGGCAGGCCCCAGTTCCACACCGCCATGATAACTGCTGGCATGCAGGCCATGATGGCGTAAAAACTGATCTTGCGTATGGTGCGCCCGCTGTGCCAGTAGGCGGGTGCGCTCATGGCAAGCAAAATAGAACCGGGTGCTGTGGTAGACATTAGTTGCCTCCCTGCGCGTCAGCGGATTCAGTCTGTGCCGCAGCGCGTGCTTCTTCTGCACGCAGGCGCGCTGCCGCCGCCAGAGCAAGCTTGTGTTTGGATAGACGGATATACTGTAGCACTGGTCGCCTGGCGATGCACACATAGCCGCACAGCCCGCATTCAAGGCAAGAGAAAATGTGTTCTGCAATGTTGCGGTCATGCAGGGCAAATTCTGCATTGCGGCTCAAAATGCTTGGGCTCACACGTGCCGGGCAGGTCATTACGCAGGCACCGCAGTTTATACATGGGCTGTGCCCCTCCATGGGGGGGATGGTGCCCGCTTCAACCACAAAAACGCCGGGGGTGCCGCGTGTTATGCTGCGCGAGAGCTTGTCCACACTTTCCCCACGCAGCGGGCCGCCGCGCACCAAGGTGTCACCCGTGTGTACCGTTATGTGGGCAAACTCCAGCAGATCGCCAATAAGGCTGCCCTCTC
>QKDT01000376.1 GCA_003251995.1 Desulfovibrio desulfuricans | reverse complement strand
TTGTCATCGCGCCCGACTCGTACAAAGAATGTCTGTCGGCCCTGCAAGTAGCCATTTCCATCGAATCCGGCTTTCGGGAGATTTTTCCCGATGCAATTTATATTAAGGTTCCTGTGGCTGACGGTGGTGAAGGCACTGTGGAAGCCATGGTGGAAGCCACAGAAGGCCGACGGGTAACCACCACGGTGCTTGGCCCGCTGGGCGAGCCGGTGGAGGCTTTTTACGGCCTTACGGGTGACGGAACAACCGCCGTTATCGAAATGGCTGCCGCCAGCGGCCTTGCCCTGGTGCCGCCTCACTTGCGCAATCCCCTCAACACCACAAGCTACGGCACGGGGCAGCTCATACGCTCGGCGCTGGATGCGGGCGCGCGCAGGTTTATTCTGGGTATAGGCGGCAGTGCAACCAATGATGGCGGCGCGGGCATGCTTCAGGCATTGGGAGTGCGCCTGCTGGACGATCAGGGGCAGGAAATCGACCGCGCGGGCAGAGGACTGGGCAAACTTGCCCGCATAGATATGTCTGCCTTTGACGCACGCCTTGGCGATTCCGTTATTGACGTCGCCTGCGATGTGGACAACCCGCTGTGCGGCGTGCGCGGCGCATCCGCCATATTCGGCCCGCAAAAAGGGGCCACACCCGAAATGGTGCAGCAACTCGACGGATATTTGCAAAATTTTGCGTCCATCACCCGGCGCGACCTCGGCGTGGAAATGGCTGATCTGCCCGGCGCGGGCGCGGCGGGCGGCATGGGTGCGGCCATGTTTGCCTTTTTAAAGGGGCGGTTGCGCCCCGGCAGCGAAATTGTGACCGAGGCCGTGGGCCTGGATGCACTGGTGCGCGACGCGGATATTGTCGTTACAGGCGAGGGGCGCATTGACGGGCAAACAGCCTTTGGCAAAACACCTGTGGGCGTGGCCCGTGTGGCAAAGCGGTACAACAAACCAGTGATTGCCATCGGCGGATCGCTGCGCCCCGATGTGGACGCCGTCTTTGCCCACGGCATCGACGCGGTTTCAAGCGTACTCTACCGCCCCTGCACAGTTGATGAGGCCCTCACCGAGGGCAATGAAAACTTGCGTAGAACAGCGCGCAACATAGCTGCCATACTGGCTATCGGCGCGCATATGCCCCGCATTGGTTAACAGCAGAACATAAAACCCCCGCTCCATGCTTTTGGAGCGGGGGTTTTATCTTCAAAAATCCAGCCGAAACTTCAGCCAGAAAATAACTGTGGAGCGCTTAGGCCTTTTTGGCGCGCAGGCCCGCAAAGGCCAGAATCACGCCCAGGGCAATGCCCAGCAAAGCCGCAAACAGCACCTGAAAGTGCCCCGGCAGCATAAATGTGATGGTATGGGCCGGAATCCAGAAGAAGGGGATGGTCTTCTTGAGTACAAAACCCCACATGGATTTCCAGTCAATTGTCTGAAACAGCGAAGCCACATCGGGCACCGTGCAAAGGCCGCCCAAAGTTCCGCCGGTTTTCGCAATGTGCAGGTCGGTGAGCTTGTGGCTTATCATCAGTACCGGGGCAAACAGCACGTTGATAAGAACGCTGATGGAGAAAGACATCAGCAGTTTGGGGCCAAAGCTCGTGGGGGCACCCGAAAGCAAACCCATGCTCGTGAGCAGCTTGAACGTACCCGCGCCGTACACGGTAAAAGCTATCTTGATGCCTAAGCCGAGAAATCCCCAGATAATGGCCTTGGGCAGAATGCCAAAACCGGGCCTGTTATAGACGCCGGTGGTAATACGCAGGGCAATGCATTCGCCAAGAGTAGCCAGAATGGCAAACTTGAGAAAGCTCATGCCAAAAGGATACTGGGCGGTCAGGCTGATAAAGCCCTGAAGCGCTCCAGGCCCGAAAGCCAGCCAACCGAACGCCGCCACACACACGCCAATAACTACCAAGTCCTTTTGCCGCATACCCTCTCTCCGTATTCTCGTTGACGCTCAAGGACTGCAAAACCATGGGAATTTTGTTCTCTGCCGGGAAAGAAAGCCGTTTATGCAGGAGGGGTGACCACTTCAGCCGTTATGACAGGGGAAGCAACGGATAAAGACGGTACTCGCCGGAATATAAAGGCTAGCTGACGCAAGCAGGGGGCAAAAGAGCCACAGTGTAAACAGGCCCTAGTCGGTTGGTCCCGCGCCGCGCGTTGCCGCAGGCGGCGGGGAAGGATCAGCCATAGCCGCGCAAATGCGCGGGCATTTCGCATCAGCCGAGCAGACGGAGGGGGGCTACCGTCAAGACCGGCTGCCGCATACTAGTGGCATTTTGGGCCCGCGTAAACATCGCTTTTGCCCTAACTGCCACAGGCGGCACTCTCTTTGCCAAAAACTCAGGCGCTGGGCCAACGCACAGGACGGATTTCCGGGCCGTCTTCATACAACGCGCTCTGCTCTTCAGTTTCAGCATCCACCGCCTGCGGCTTCAGCCCGCCCGAAAGCGCCGCCTGTTTGAGTACCTCACGCGTGCGGGCAAACATGTTGCTGAGGATGGAGTTTGAAACCAGCATTCCGCTACGGGTCAACCGCAGATAGCCCTGCCGGATGCGGATGAGCCCGTTTTCGTGCAGGGCCTGAACAAGCCGCTGGTGATCGCGCACAAAGTCGCGCCCCGTCATTTCGCGGTAGGCTTTTACACGCAGACCTCGAGCAGTGCGCAAACGCAGCATCAAGAGCTCAAGCACGCGTGTTTCGGGCGTAAGT
>QKDT01000180.1 GCA_003251995.1 Desulfovibrio desulfuricans | reverse complement strand
AAGGAAACAGCCCCGCAGCCTGATTGCCGTTGCCAAGAATAAATTCCGAGGCCGGGTCTTTGCGCGAAAGCTTGGCTATATCGCCCTGGCGCGCCAGCACAGGGGCGTTAACATCGTGGCAGCGGCTGAGCAGACTGCCCGAAAGCGGAAAACTGCCCGTCGGCAGGGATGGCTTTGTGTTTGACTGGGGCTGGCATGCGCTGTGAAAGGTAAATGTGTCGTCCGTTTCACGCAGCAGCAGGGCAAAGTCGCGTATGCCAAAGAACCGCCGTATTTCCCCAGCGACCACCGCCACCATGTCGTCCATTTCAAGGGTGCCGATCGCCGTGTTGGTCACATCCACCAGAATGCTGAAGTGGTCGCGCTCGCGGCGCAGGTTTTCTGTTTCTCGGCGCACATTGTCCATATTGAGGATGGACATGATGGAGGCCGCAACCACCCCAGCCAGAACCCTGAAAAAAACAAGCGAATCGTCGCTAAAAACGCTGCCGTCTGTTTTGACAAAATCCATGGCGCAGTGGTTGCCACCCTGCGTGGATATGGGAACATACAGACAACTGCTGGCGCTACGGTACTGGTCAAGGTCTGCAATGGCAGGAAATTCGCGCCGCAGTTGTTCGCCTTCATAGCAGGCCACTTCAGTCTGGCTCCAGAATTGGCGCAGCCCCTCCTGAGGCGTCAGATCCTGTTCTGAAAGAGCAGAGCGGTCAATCTGGGCTTCAAGCATATAGAGCCGCGCCTTTTCCTGCATGGGCGCGGCAACAACGATGTGTATGCGCTGAAATGCCATGAGGGAATCACAGCAGTGTTTCAGCATTCGCAAAAGACTGGGGATGTCTTTTTGCAGGGGTAGCACGCGGCTGGCTGCAAGAAGGGCTTCCTGCCAGACAATGGCTGTACTTTTTACCATTTGGGGGGCGCTGGCTGTAAAAAACCCGGCTGGCGGCGTGCGACCGGGAGGGGTTCGGAACGGGCTATCCACAACATTTCTCCATGCAGCATAGGGCAGGAATCTATACCTGTCTACCGATCATGCCTGAGTGGGGGGATCAGGCTAAAATGACGTCTACCTCCATTCCTTTGCGCACGGGGGCGCTACCCGCAGGAATATCCACAAAACAATTGCAGTCATCACACAGGGCTGGCTGGCCCATGCGCTGCGCATCGCGCACAAAATACACATCGCTGCCCTCAAGGTGCGCCAGCACAATGCGGCGCGCGTCCTTGCGGCAAGAGCCAAAATCGTTGCGGGCCACGGCTTTTTGCCGCAATGGCGTAAAGTTAGTTGCCCCGCCCATTCTTTTGAGCACAGGAACCGCCAGCAGGCTAAATGTAGCGGCAGCAGCCACTGGGTTGCCCGAAAGCCCCAGCAACAGGGTTTGCGGCAGGGCCGCCGCCAAGGTCATGGAGCCTGGTTTGAGGCGCAGGCGCTGAAAAAGCACGCTGCCGCCCTGTTCCGCCGCAAGGTCGGCGGCAATGCCAGGTACAAGATCCCTTGGGCCCACAGACGTGCCCCCGGTGGTGATGACCATGTCGCTTTCTGCCAGCATTTCAGACAGATGCTCACGCAATGCATAGCGGTTGTCGCCCCTGGTCATCATGCGCATGATGCGCGCGCCCATTTTGCGCAGGCGCAACCCCAGCAGAGTGCTGCTGATGTTATAAATACCGCCGCGCGGCAAAGGCGCTCCAGGCAGAACAAGCTCGCTGCCAGTTGCCAGCAGGCTGACCCTGGGACGGCGAAAAACGCGCACATGGGTATATCCCTGACCAGCCAGCAGGCTGAGGGTGCCGCAATGCAAAGTATCGCCGCTTTCTGCCAGCAGGCTTCCTTGCGCCAGATCCTGTCCACGCATACGGCAGTTGCGCATGGCGGCAAGGCTGCGCGAAATCACAACGGTCTGGTTATCCGTGGTCTGGGTGTCCTCTTGCCACACCACGCAATCTGCACCCGGCGGGAGCACTGCCCCTGTGGTTACCCGTGCCGCCTGACCGGGTTCAAGGGGAAGCCCTGGCGCATCACCCGCATAAAGGTGCTGCGTGACCAGCAGCATGACGGGACGTTCCGCCGTGGCTCTGGCAATATCAGCGCTGCGCAGGGCATAACCATCCACTTGAACCCGGTCATAGGGAGGCTGGGGTAACTCGGCGCGCACATGGGCAAAACATATGCGACCGTCGGCATCAAAAAGTGGTACATTTTCCGATTCGGCAATGGTGGGCGTGTGCTGTAAAAGAAGCTCCAGCGCTTCTTCCAGTGGCAGGCCTTCCCGCTCCGGCGGCAGTGCGGCGTGCAGCGACTGTAGGTCAGCCGCCAAGGATTGCTGGGTGCTGTTCATCTCAGCATATCCTCTGCGGGCAGGTATAAATATTGATGTTGTCGCGGCGTACAAAGCCCAGCAGGGTGATGCCGTGGGCCTCAGCCATCTCCACCGAGGTGAGCGATGGCGCGCCCGGCGCGATGAGCAATTTGACCCCGCAGGCCACAACCTTTGACAGCATGTCGGAGGCAAGCCGCCCGCTGAAAATGAGAATTTTCCCTTCAGGCGTATGGCCTTGCAGTAGCATGGCCCCAATGACTTTATCCAGCGCATTGTGGCGGGCGATGTCCTCGCAGAACAGCAACAGTTTTTCAGGCGCAGCCAGCGCGCAACTGTGCGCCGCGCCCGTAGCACGAAAAAGATCGCAGCGCTCGTTGAATGCCAGTTGCAGTG
>QKDT01000123.1 GCA_003251995.1 Desulfovibrio desulfuricans | reverse complement strand
CCTCGCCCTTGCCCTCGTACAACAGGAAAAAGGCATTGTCCCCCGCATTCTGGAACAGATGGGTGTGCAACCCAAGGCCCTCAGCGTTGCCATTGAGGGCGCGCTGCGCAAGCGGCCTTCTGTTTCCGGTGGCGGCATGGACCCCACCAAGATCATGATCACCCAGCGGCTGGCAAAAATTCTGGGCGATGCGCAGAACGAAGCCAACCGCATGAAGGACGAATACGTAAGCGTAGACCACCTGTTTGCCGCGCTTACCGATGTTGCACCCAACTCGCCCCTTGGCGAAGTGTTCAAGGAATACAAAATTGCCCGCGCCCGCTTTGTGGCAGCCATGGAAGAACTGCGAGGCGGAGCGCGCGTGACCAGCGCAACCCCTGAAGATACCTTTGAAGCGCTGACCAAGTACGCGCGTGATCTTGTGGAAGCCGCCCGCCAAGGCAAGATGGATCCGGTCATCGGTCGCGATGCCGAAATCCGCCGCGTTATCCGCATTCTCTCGCGCCGCACCAAGAACAACCCGGTGCTCATAGGCGAGGCCGGCGTGGGCAAAACCGCCATTGTGGAAGGCCTGGCCTTCCGCATCGTCAAGGGCGACGTGCCAGAGGGCCTCAAAGGCCGTAAACTCTTTGCCCTTGATATGGGCGCGCTCATTGCCGGTGCAAAATACCGCGGCGAATTTGAAGAGCGCCTCAAGGCCGTGCTCAATGAGGTGGAAAAGAGCGAAGGACAGATCATTCTGTTCATCGACGAGCTGCACACCATCGTGGGCGCGGGCAAGACCGAAGGCGCCATGGACGCGGGCAACCTGCTCAAGCCCATGCTGGCCCGTGGCGAGCTGCACTGCATCGGCGCAACAACGGTGGACGAGTACCGCAAGTATATTGAAAAAGACCCGGCCCTGGAACGCCGCTTTCAGCCCGTTATGGTTGAAGAACCCACGGTGGAAGACGCCATTTCCATCCTGCGCGGCCTGAAAGAACGCTTTGAGGTACACCACGGCGTGCGCATCAGCGACTCGGCGATTGTTGAAGCAGTGGTGCTTTCGCACCGCTATATCACCGACCGCCAGTTGCCGGACAAGGCCATCGACCTTATCGACGAGGCCGCAGCCATGATCCGTACCGAGATCGACTCGCTGCCCGCTGATCTGGACGAAGTGAACCGTAAGGTCATGCAGCTTGAGATCGAACGCGAAGCCCTGCGGCGCGAAACGGACGCAGCCTCGCGCGAGCGCCTGGAAAAGCTGGAAAACGAGCTGGCAGAGCTGCGTGGGCAACAGGCCAACATGCGCACCCAATGGGAGAGCGAAAAAGGCTCCATCGACCAGGTGCGTGAAATCAAGGAGCAGATCGAGCAGACCAAGCTTGCCATTGAGCAGGCAGAACGCGCCTACGACCTCAACAAGGCCGCAGAACTCAAATACTCCAAGCTGCTTGAGCTGGAGAAAAAGCTGGCGGCAGCCTCTGGCGCTGGTGCAGCCAGCGAAGGCCCTCGCTTGCTCCGTGAAGAAGTGCGCCCCGATGATGTAGCTGAAATTGTTGGCAAATGGACGGGTATTCCCGTAACGCGCCTGCTGGAATCCGAGCGTGAAAAACTGTTGCGCCTTGGCGACCAGTTGCATGAGCGCGTGGTAGGTCAGGATGAGGCCGTTACCGCCGTAGCCGATGCCGTGCTGCGCGCCCGCGCGGGGCTTTCCGACCCCTCGCGGCCCACGGGTTCGTTTATCTTCCTTGGCCCCACGGGCGTGGGCAAAACCGAGCTTTCCAAGGCATTGGCCGAGGCGCTTTTTGATACAGAAGACAACATGGTGCGGCTCGACATGAGCGAATACATGGAGAAGCACTCTGTTTCGCGGCTCATCGGCGCGCCTCCAGGATACGTGGGCTATGACGAAGGCGGTCAACTTACCGAGGCTGTGCGCCGCAAGCCCTACTCCGTCATTCTGTTTGACGAAATTGAAAAGGCGCACCCCGATGTGTTCAACACCCTGCTGCAACTGCTTGACGATGGACGTCTTACAGACAGCCAGGGCCGCACGGTGGACTTTCGCAACTGCATAGTCATCATGACCTCCAATATCGGCTCCATGCACCTGCTGGAAGGCATCTCTGCCGACGGCTCGCTCAGGGAAGGCGCCAGAGAAATGGTCATGGAGGAACTGCGGGCGCACTTCCGGCCCGAATTCCTCAACCGTGTGGATGAAACCGTGGTCTTTTTGCCCCTGCGGCGCGACCAGATTGCCCGCATTGTGGATCTTCAGGTCAACCGGCTGCGCAAGCGGCTTGAAGACCGCAAGATCAAGCTTGAGCTTACCGATGCGGCCCGCAAGTTTATTGCCGATGCGGGTTACGACCCGGTCTACGGTGCGCGGCCCCTCAAGCGCTACGTGCAGCAGGCTGTGGAAACACCGCTGGCAAAGGAACTGGTGGGCGGCAAAATCCGCGACGGTCAGCGCGTGATTGTGGACGCGGTGGACGACAAGCTCACCTTTGGAGCCGAATAATCGCACGTTGTCACTAGACAGCAAATAAAAAGTGAGGCCTGCACGAACCATCGTGTGGGCCTCACTTTTTAGGGGTAGGGATATGGGATATGTCACACGGGTATCTGGCGGAATCCCCATGAAATGTCAGTTCACGATGCAGGACGGCTGACCGTCAGCAGACATCGGGATACTGAATTTAATCAGGCTTGACCACAAGCCCGTTTTGTC
>QKDT01000104.1 GCA_003251995.1 Desulfovibrio desulfuricans | reverse complement strand
ATTAGAATTTTTTTCGAATATTTTTAATTTAATTTTTTTAATAAATTAACTTCATATACACATCTTTGTGATATTTTTATTTCATACCCCATAGAACAGAGGAGGACTCATGACTGCCCTTAAACGCGGCCTATTAGCTGGTATGGCCTTGGTAATTTTATTCTCCATGAGCGCATGCACAGATAACAAGGCCGATTCGCTGACCCGCGTTCAAAAAGCCAAAGAAATCACCTTTGCCATGAGCGGTGGCTACCCGCCTTTCAACTTCTATAATTCTGAAAACAAACTCGTTGGCTTTGATGTGGATGTGGCGCAAGAACTGGCTCGCCGCCTTGGCGTTACCTTCAAGCCGGTAACAACTGACTGGAGCGGCATCATAGAAGGCCTGCGGGCTGGCACCTATGACGGCATTTTGGGCAGTATGGCTGTAACGGAACAGCGCCTGAAGGTGGTCAATTTTACTGTGCCTTACTACTATTCCGGCGCACAGATAATGGTCAAAAAGGGCAGCCCGTTTACGTCCGCAAAAGATCTGGAACAAAAAATCATCGGCGTGGTTACAGGCACCACCTTTGCGGATGATGCCGCAAAACTCGGCGCCAAAGAAGTAAAGCTCTACAAGGATGACACGCAAACGCTTATGGAGCTGAACAACGGCGTTGTGGATGGCGTGATCACCGACCGCGTTGTTGGCGTTAACGCTATGAACTCCAACAAGTTTTCTCTTTCCATGCTCGGTTCGCCCCTACGCAGCGAGGCCATTGCTGTTGCCTTGCGCAAAGAAGACGACACCCTGCTGAAAAAAATTAACGAAGAACTTGCAGACATGCATAAGGATGGCACGCTTACTGCCATCAGCAAAAAGTGGCTTAACACAGATATCACAGTCCAATAGACCTCCTTGTACCGAGAGTACAATAGTAAATAGCAAGCCATATTGGATTGTAACGACATAATCACAGGAGGAACATGTACTTCGACATAAGCTCGATACCGAAGTATTTCCCCTATTTTTTACCCGCCGCCTGGATGACCCTTAAAGTATCTGTTCTTGGTATCGTATTGGGTTTGGGTCTGGGGCTTGGCACCGCTTTTTTGCGCATTTCTAGCAACCCGCTATTACGTTTGCCAGCGCGCTGCTACATTTACCTGATCCGCGGTACACCGCTGCTATTGCAACTGCTGTTTATCTATTTTGGCCTTAGGGGGTTGGCTGGGTTTAATGCGTTTACGTCCGCAGTGCTGGCTCTTGGAG
Organism: Desulfovibrio desulfuricans; assembly: GCA_003251995.1. Taxonomy (GTDB): domain Bacteria; phylum Desulfobacterota; class Desulfovibrionia; order Desulfovibrionales; family Desulfovibrionaceae; genus Desulfovibrio; species Desulfovibrio desulfuricans_B. The sequence continues at coordinate 1,463 of QKDT01000104.1, read as the reverse complement.
TCCACAACGGGGCATACATCGCAGAGATATTCAGAGGGGCCATTGTTTCCATAGCTCCAGGCCAGATGGAAGCGGCACGCAGCCTTGGCATGCCCTACCCCCGGGCCATGATCCGCATCATATTGCCACAGGCACTCAAACGGGCCATCCCCGCACTGGGCAACCAGTTTATCATCGCCCTTAAAGATTCATCCCTGGCAAGCACGATCACAATCAATGAACTGTTGCTCAAATCGCAACAACTTGCTTCGTCCAATTTTATGATGATGGAAATGCTTTTCATCGCGGCGTTGTTCTATCTTTTGTATACAGCAATTTTCAGTTGGCTCTTTGCATATATAGAATCAAAACTGGATGTTGCTTAGGAGGCATCATGAAAAATATGCCAGTCATTAAAATATCCGCCCTCAACAAATGGTTTGGCAAACAGCATGTGCTGCGCGGCATAGATCTCAAGGTTATGCCTTCAGATGTGCTGGCGGTCATCGGCCCCAGCGGATCTGGCAAAAGCACCATGCTACGGTGCATCAACTATCTGGAGCCGTATGATTCGGGCGATATCCATGTTTCAGGCAAGCCTGTCTCTGGCGACGAATCTTTTATCAATGCCTTAAGGGCCAAGGTTGGCATGGTTTTTCAGCATTTTCACCTTTTTCCGCACATGACTGTCCTTGGCAATGTGATGGAGGGGCCAACACAGGTACGCAAAATGCCAAAAAAATCAGCCAGAGAGCTGGCCCGCCACTATCTGGCAAAAGTTGGCATGGGCGACAGGGAAAACGCATACCCAGCCACCCTTTCCGGCGGGCAAAAGCAGCGTGTTGCCATTGCACGCGCCCTGGCCATGGAGCCAGAAGTGATGCTGTTTGACGAGCCCACCTCTGCACTTGATCCCGAGCTGGTGGGCGAAGTGCTTACCGTTATGAAGCAGCTTGCCGAAGACGGCATGACAATGATGGTCGTCACCCACGAAATGGGCTTTGCCAGAGAAGTGGCAGACATGGTGGCCTTTATGGATCAAGGCAATATAATCGAACAGGGCGCGCCCAAAACGTTTTTTGAAAATCCTCGTAAACCCAGAACGCAAGAGTTTTTGGGGCAAATATTATAACCAGGAGACAATGCATGGGTATATTTAATGATCATCAACAGGATCTCGCAGAGAGCCTGAGCAACAAATCTACAAAATCAGACTGGACAAACTGGAAATGGCACATCCGCCACTCCATCAAAAGAGTTGATGACTTTGAGCGCGCGCTCGGCATCAGCTTTTCAGCACAAGATAAACGGGTATATCAAGAAACCCTCGACAAATTTCCCATGTCGGTGACGCCGTATTACCTCTCGCTTATCGATCCAGAAAACTACGCGACCGACCCCATTTTCATGCAGTCCTTCCCCAGCCCGGAAGAGCTGAAGATTCAACGCTTCGACATGTCCGACCCTTTGCATGAAGAAAAGGA
>QKDT01000322.1 GCA_003251995.1 Desulfovibrio desulfuricans | reverse complement strand
GATGGACTGCTCGGAAGCGCAGATGGTGCCATTGTCAAAAGTCTTGCTGCTCATGATCTTGGTCACGGCGCTTTCGATATCGGCGGTGCGCTCGATAAAGGCGGGCGTGTTGCCAGCGCCCACGCCGAGAGCGGGGGTGCCGGAGCTGTAAGCAGCCTTGACCATGCCGGGGCCGCCAGTGGCGAGGATGAGATCGCAGATCTTCATCAGTTCGTTGGTGCCCTCAATGGTGGGGATGGTGATGCAGCTCACCAGGTCGGGCGACACGTTGCAGCTACGCAGCGCGCCCTGAATGATTTCCACCGTTTTGGCAATGCACTTGCGGGCGCTGGGGTGCGGCGTAAACACAATGGCGTTGCCGGCCTTGAGCGAGATAAGCGACTTGTAAATGGTGGTAGCCGTGGGGTTGGTGGAGGGCACAATACCCGCGATAACACCCACAGGTACTGCCACTTCCACAACCTTGGTCTGGTTGTTGGTGGAAAGAATGCCCACGGTCTTCATATCGCGAATGCAGGCATAGACCTTTTCGCTGGCAAGCAGGTTCTTGGTCTTTTTATCCTGCGGTTTGCCAAAGCCGGTTTCTTCCGCAGCCATTGCGCCCAGCGTTTCGGCATAGGCAGCGGTGGCTTCGGAAATGGCCTTGATTACGGCGTCCACGCGCTCCTGGCTCATCTGTGCGAATTCCGGCTGCGCTTTACGCGCTGCACGAACAAGTGCGCGCACCTCCTGAATGGAGAGCAAATCCTTATCGACCATTTCTTACTCCTTTTCCTTCAGAGCCGCCCGGCAAATGGCGTCTATCAACGTTTTCTTGTCGGAGGAGACAATCTGACTACGCGTGAGCGGAACCTGAAGGTCTCTGGCCAACTGCCGAAGTTTATTTATGCTCATGCCCGAGAGCTTTTCTTTGCTCGGGGGCGCGGCCTGCGTGGCGGGCTTCGCCTTTTCGGCGGGGTCTGTCATGCTTGCTTGGCCTTCCTGTACGGCCTCAACCGGGGCCGCCGCCTCAATCTCAATGCTGCGCGGTTGCAACAGCAAAATATGTTCAAGCTCCGCATCGGGACGGGGGATGACATGCCGTGAAACGCACTCTGCACCCTCAATGCGCGCAATGGATGCCGTTGCGGCGTCCACAGACGACTGCACAGCCGCCACCTCGCCCGCAATGGTGATGGTGACAAGCCCGCCGGATGCAAGGGACTTTTCGAGCAGGCGCACATCTGCCGCCTTGAGCATGGCATCGGCAGCCTCAATGGCCCCTATCAAGCCCCTCGTTTCCACTAGTCCTAATGCCAGCATGCTTTTTCTCCTTCACTGCGCAAAGGCGCGCCGCGGGTTTTTCTAATCGGTCTGCTCTAGAGCGGTATTAATGTCAGTCAGCTCTAATGCCTGATGGTTTTCACATCGAGTTCATAACCACGCAAAATGCTTTCCATGGTAGCCGTATCCTGATCATCAAGCACGGGGTTGTCCTTGATGGGATACTCCATGTCGAGCTGGGCATACTTGCCGACGCCCATTTTGTGGTAAGGGAGCAGATCAACACCCTTTAAATTTTTCATACCTTTATAACAGTGCAGAAATTTACCCACGGCGTGGATCTCTTCCGCATCGTCGTTGTATCCTTTCAACAGAGGCATGCGGATGCGCACATTGCAGCCGTTTTCAAGCAGCCAGCTCAGGTTTGCCAATATGGTTTCGTTGCGCACACCTGTGAGGGCATAGTGCTTTTCTGCATTCATATGCTTGATGTCAAAGAGGAACAGATCCACAACCTCGGCAAGCTGGCGCACCACTTCCGGGCGGGCATAGCCGCATGTTTCCATGGCGGTGTTGATGCCCTTGTGCTTGCAGGCCAGCAGCAGGTTAGCCACTGCTTCGGGCTGGAGCATAGGCTCGCCGCCGCCAACGGTAACGCCGCCGCCAGAGCTTTGATAAAAGGGCCAGTCCTGTTCCACCACTTCCAGCAATTCTGAAATACCCTTTGATTCGCCTGCGATTGCCAGTGCCCCCTGGGGGCAGGCTTTAACGCAGCGCCCGCAGGCGATACAGTCACGCTCTCTGTTGACGGTATGCTGTTGTTGCGCACCTGCGAGCGCGTGAATGCCTGAGGGGCAGACGGGCACGCACGCGCCGCAGGATACACAAAGGTCTTTTTTAAGCAGCACATCACAGCGCCGACGTTGGCTCTCGGGGTTTGAGCACCATTTGCACCGCAGGGCGCAGCCCTTGAAGAACACAATGGTGCGTATGCCCGGACCGTCATACATATTGTATTTCTGTATGTTGAAAACGATTGCTTTTCTTTCGATCACGGTGCTTCCCCTGCCGTATGCCTTGTTACGCTTGCGTGTTGCTGTTGCCAGAGAGTGTACTAGAAGTGACGCAGCACGGTTCTGCTGATGATTTCGTCCTGAACGTCCTTGCACAGCTCGATAAAGAAGGCGCTGTAGCCAGCCACACGCACCACCAGGTCGCGGAAGTCCTTGGGGTTCTTCTGCGCATCAAGCAGGGTCTGGTTGTCCAGGTAGTTGAACTGCATCTCGCCGTTGCCCAGTATGCTGGCGGTGCGGATGAGGGTGATGACACCCTGTTCGCCTTCGGGGGTATCCAGCAGCCCGGACATGAGCTTGAAGTTATGCACCATGCCGATGTTCATGTTGTCGTTGGACATCTTGGACACGCTCTTGATGATGGCGGTGGGGCCTTTGACGTCCGCGCCCTG
>QKDT01000430.1 GCA_003251995.1 Desulfovibrio desulfuricans | reverse complement strand
GTCAACGACAAGGGTGATGTGGTCGGTATCAATACGTTTATCAAGCTGGACGATGCCTCCTACCGCCAGTCCAGCATCGCCATTGTGGGTACCAGCCTGACCACGTTTTTGCGCGGGGCGGGTGTTCCGGTTACAATGGCTCAGAGCAGTGAATCAGCCGGAGGCAAACAATGAGTACACGCATTGCCGTCAGTTTGCGCGGTCAGATGCGCGCGCTTGCCAGCCAGGGCATCTTTGCCACCGATTGCTATGAGCAGTTAAAATCTATATTGCTGCAAAAACTTGGGCCGGATCATGCCGCCCTGCTGGCTGAACCACAGCACAATGCCGAGGGCAACAGCGTAGACTGGTATGCCGAGGGCAACGGTACTGCTGTTCCGCTAACAGAACTTTCTGAGCCGGAGGCGCAGGCTCTCCGCGCCCGTGCTGGGTCGCTGGCTTCTGATATCGCTGGGCTTTCCAGTGATCTCACGGCAGACGCGCAGGCACGCCAGGCTCTTTCGGGCCAGTTGCTGCGCCTTGCCCTGCAACATCCGGCGGATGAAGACATCTGGTCTGTGGACGGACGCCCTGTTCTTATCAACTGGGGCTTTGCCCCCGGCAGTGTTGGCGCGCAACCGCAGGATCTCACCCGCCTTGGCGGCGTGTTGCCGCCCGCTCCTCCCGCGCCAGTGCCAACGGCGGCCCCCGTTGTGGTGCCTCCTCGTAGCGGTTGTTTGCCATGGCTGCTGCCCCTTTTGCTTTTGCTGCTCTTGCTCTGGCTATTGGGTGCGGCGCTTGGGCTTTTGCCTTCTCCCCTGCCGTCGGGCTGTATGCCTGTTGACCGCACTGCGCTTGAAGCCGAAAAACAAAAGGCTGCCGCAGAGGAAGACCAGCTTGCCCTGTTGTGGCGTCAATTGCAGGAACGTGCAGCCCTGTGCAAGCCTGTAACGCCGCCAGTTGCTCCCAAAGTGGAAGAAAAGAAAGAAGAACCCAAGCAGCCCGACCCGGAAGTGGTGGAACCCTTCCTTGGTGAAACGCCGGTGGAGCCGCCCAAGGTTGCGGAAGCTCCCAAACCCAAGCCAAAGCCTGAACCAAAGCAACAGCCCAAGGAAGAACCCAAGCAACAGGAACCGCCCAAGCCTGCGCCCAAAAAGAATGACAACCTTGCCATTCCTGAAGACGCTGCCAAAAAGAACGACCTGAGCTTTCTTGAAGGCTGCTGGACAAGCGAAACCGGCCTTTATTCGCACCCGTCCAACGAGCCGATCATTGCCGAATACTGCTTTGACAAAAACGGCAAAGGCCGCCGCATTGTGCGTGAGCGCAACGGTCAGGTATGCAGCGGCTCGGCCTCGGCGAGGTTTAGGGGCAACCAGTTGCAGTTTGATTCCAGCCAGGCCCGTTGCCCGCGTGGTGGAACCTATGTTCCGCAAAAGGTTGAATGTACCGGCAAGGAAAACACAACCCAGTGCAAGGGCAAAGAGCTTGGCGGGGCCAATCTCAAGTGGGATGCCCGTTTCAAAAGGAAATAATGATGGATGTGATACCCCGTTACCTTTCGCCGGTCAGCATTATTCCCGGCGGCTGCCCGCAGTTTCTTGATTTCGCCATGCCTGAAGAAGCCGTTAAGCGGCTGCGCAGGTATTTTCGCGAAGAAAAAAAGAAAGAAACTGACGAACAGACGCGCTATACCCACTATCTGCGCTGCCTCACAGAAACGGAAAATGGCTTTATCGACCAGTTGAGCGGCCTGCCCTGTGACGAAGACTACAGCGTTGAAGCCCGCCGCGCGCTTGATGCCTGGGAAGGCCACTGGCTGCCCATCCCCTTTTTGCGCACCCTTGACCAGCCCTGGCCTGACGGCGGCAAGCGTTTTGAATGCGGTCCCTCCAACTGGGCGCGGGCACGCGTCATGCGGTCAGACCGTCACCCCGGGCAGTTGCGCGTGGTGCTCATGTTTGACACCAACGTGGAAGACCGCCCCGCCGAGGGTGAGCAGTATCATGCGCTTTCGCCGCAGGATGTGACCGCTCACGGGCATTTTATGCTGGCGCATCTTGTGCGCGATAATTCATGGTTTCTCAATGCCGCCTGGGTGGACGAGTGGCTCTATGGCTTGTACGACACCTGGAAGCAATCACAGCATCGCGGGCGCGGCGCCTGGCATGAGGGCTATCCTTACGTGCTGGAGCATCTCGCCTACTACCTCACATGGCTTGATGTGGTGCGCCTTGCGCTCAACGATCTTGCGGCGCAGGTCATCAACCCTGACCGCGATACCCCGGTAGACGTTGATCTGGTGCTGGATATCGGCAACTCACGCACTACGGGCATTCTGGTGGAAACCCTGCCCCAGCGCATTACCAATCTTAACGACAGCTATCTGCTTGAACTGCGTGATTTGAGCCAGCCAGAGAATATTTATTCCGACCCGTTTGAGACAAGGGTGGAATTTGTGGACGCGGCCTTTGGCAACGATGCGCTTTCGCGCCGCTCTGGTCGGCAAACTCCGGCTTTTGCGTGGCCTTCGGCTGTACGCATCGGGCCGGAAGCCGCCCGCCTTGCCACACAGGCAGTGTGCGCCGAGGGCACAACAGGCATGTCCAGTCCCAAGCGCTATCTGTGGGATGAACGCCCCTGGCAGCAAAGCTGGCGTTACAATACTGGTGGCAAGTCAGAACCCATGGTCAGCCGTGGTCTGTTTCCGCGCCAGTTGAACCCGCAGGGAACACCGCTCTCGTGCTTTGACGAC
>QKDT01000173.1 GCA_003251995.1 Desulfovibrio desulfuricans | reverse complement strand
CAATCCCCGACCTGCTGGGCGCGCAGAAAATGGCGGGAACAATCACTGGAACCATGAACTTCTGCAGCAACATGACTGCCGCCATTGTGCCGATTTTCGTAGGGTTTCTGATTCAGAGCACAGGGTCTTACCATGCAGCCATGATGTTTTTTGTTCTTGCCGCCGTCGGCTATCTGATCTGCTCGCTGCTGATCAATTTCAATCGTAAGATGGTGCTGAAAGAAGAACAGTAACGCTGCATAAAAAACGCCGGAAGTTACCGGCAACACCAGGAACAGGCGAGTTTATGCAATTCGCCTGTTTTTTTGGGGGTTTCAGGCATTTCTATCCCGTAGCTTCGCGCCCACACGGCGCAAAACAGGATTTGGCTCGGCCTCAAAATTTGTCCAGTCGTTTTTGGCATAGGTCAGCAAGGCGGTCACTACGTCCAGGGCCTCTTCCACGCTGTCTACCCAGCCGCTGACAGCCCCATGCAGCATCAGCCCCGGCCCTTCCAGCGGGCCGCGGATGCCCAGCACCGGCACTCCGGCCCCGGCTGCCAACCCCACTTCCACACCGGCATCCTGCCCGGAAGCGCCGTAATAAATGACCATATCTGCCGTCAGGCAGGCGTTGTGGCAAAAGGCATAGACCTCGCCGCCATCGCGGTCGGTGTCCATCCAGATACGGCGTTCGGCGGGCGTCAGGCCTGGCGGCGGCACGGCTTTGTCCGTCCAGTCCAGCATGCGGCAGCCCATGCTCCGCAGCTCGCGCCCCAGCAGGCGCACTCCATGCTTGTGCTTGAAAGATCCGGCAACATAGATGGTCAACACTGCCATATACCCAAATTCCTTTTATAAATACTGAGGGGCAACCGACAGCGGCTAAAATTCTATGCCCGGCGCAGCCTTGATGCCTGTGCGCCAAGGGTGCTTGATTTCTGTCATGGAGGTCACAAGGTCAGCCGCATCCACCACCCACTCGGGGGCGCTGCGACCAGAAAGCACCAAATGGCAATTTTTAGCGCGGGCAAGGGCCATGAGCTGCTCCAGCTCCTTCTGCTCCAGTATTCCGGCGCTCAGGGCATAGAGGGTCTCGTCAAGCACCACCATATCCGCCTGCTCAAGCTGCTCACGCGCCCAGTTCAATACGAGCAGGGCCGCATCGCGATGGGCGGGCCGCTCTGCATCGGTGCGCAAAAAGCCCAGCCCTCCGGCAAAAAAACGCTCTCCAAGCAATTTGGCAAGCATGGCCTGCTCGCCCGCCTGCCCGTCGCGCTTCATAAACTGCCCAAAGGCCACAGTCATATTCTGCCCCAGGGCGCGCACGGTCTGCCCCACGCAGGCACTGGTTTTTCCTTTGCCGTCACCTGTGTACACAAGAATCATTATTTCCAGACTCCAGGAATCTGCACGCCGCACGAGGGGCACTTTCCTTCTGCGCCCCGCAGCAGCGTGTCGTAACCGTTCCGTTCAATAACCACCGCGCCGCATGCTGAGCAAAACGTGCTGGTGCCAAGAGGGCTGCGGGTGTTCCCCATATAAACATAGTTCAATCCGGCCTCGCGCCCGATGCGCCAACAGGCCTCAAGAGTCCCCAAAGGCGTATCGGGGTGGTCGATCATCAGATGCGCACCATGAAATCCCGATACATGCCATGGCGTATCCGGCCCCAGCTCATCGCGGATAAAGGCCGCCAACGCTTCCATTTCCTCTTGTCCGTCGTTAACACCAGGAATAACCAGCGTCGTGACCTCAAGCCACCAACCCAATTTTTTGATGGCTTTCAGATTTTCCAGCACAGGCTGCAAACGAGCGCCGCAATATTTGCGGTAAAAATCATCGCTAAAAGACTTAAGATCCACATTGGCGGCGCAAATGCATCTGTTCATGGCTGACAGACAATCCTTGGACATGTAACCGTTGGTTACAATTGCGCTGCGTATGCCCTTTTTAGCCGCTATACTTGCTGTCTCGTACAACAGCTCAAAAAACACAGTGGGCTCGTTATAGGTAAAGGCCATGCTCTGCGCATGGTTGGCCTGCGCAAGAGCCAGCAGATCTTCCGGTCCCACACGTTTGCCAGGCACAATACCGCTTTCAGGAACATGCGCGATATTGTTGTTCTGGCAAAAATGGCAAGAAAAATTGCACCCAGCACTGCCCACAGAAAAAATTTTGCTGCCAGGCAAAAAATGGTACAGAGGTTTTTTTTCAACAGGGTCCATGGCTGCAGCAGTGACAACACGGCTGACCAAAGAAACCAATCCACCTTTCACATTGACGCGTACCCCGCAAATGCCCTTGGCCCCTTTACGGATACGACAACGGTGAGCGCAAAGACGGCACACGACAGAGCCGTCTGGCTGCGAATCCCAAAGCGCGGCAAACGTGCTCAACGCCTCTCCCTTCCTTCCCGGTCCCTTTCGGTGCCGCGCTGGTCATACGGTGAATCGCCCTCATTGCCGGGGCGTGAACTGTACCTGTCGTCAGACCGTCGGTCATGGTGCTTTTTGTCATGACGACGCTTGTTATTGTCGATCTGCATACCCGGTTGCCACATAACCGGTGGCATATACTGCTGCCCTGGCCTGGGCATGGTGCCGCCGGTATTGCCCCCCCACTGGTTGCCATCGGGATAAATCTGCGGCGCTATAAAAAAAGTGCCGTAATTCTGTTGTTCTGGCGGGCTGGGGGGCACTACAGATGTTATGATATCACCAGTTTGGGGATCACGATACTGGGTAGCAATCCCCCT
>QKDT01000033.1 GCA_003251995.1 Desulfovibrio desulfuricans | reverse complement strand
TTGCTAACGCATTCGGCGTGTCGAAAAGGCACACAAAGAAAGCGTTCATCCCAGTCTAAATAAAAAAAATACCTCATTTAACCCTAGCAACAGTTTTATAACAACATCCAAAATCAACAGGGGGCATTCTCTAGACTTTTTTTAGATATCCTCGTTTATTGTTGCATATCAAAATATTCCAGCATGATTTGCGCCACATTTGCCGCCAGACCAGAGGAAAGCATGGATTCATGCGTGCCTTGCGTCCAGCGCAAGGAGACATTTTCTTTTTTCAAAAAACGGCACCAGCCCTGGTAGTCGTCGTCCAGCAATATTTGCGGATTGTTTACAAAATCCAGTGCCCGTACCAGCAGCACCTTGCTGTCTGAAGGCGTTGGTCGCTCGTAGCGCGCTGCCGCCATGGCGTTGCCGCGATAGGTCAGCAAGAGATTGTCCATCTGCACGGCGCTAAAACCCGTCGGCAACAAACCGCTGTTTTCACCACACTCCACAAGGTAGCTCAATTGCTGCTCGCGCGGCATAGAGCGCAATTTTTCGGAATCAAAAGCAATGCTTTCCTGCAAAATGGTCTGTAACAGACTGATATCATCCTTTATAGCCATTTGCTTGGCACGGGTAGTGTCCGCAACGGTATCAAGAATAACAACAGGATATCTGTGGTGACTAAGAGCCGCGTAGCGGCAGGCGCTTTCATAGGCCAGCAGCCCGCCAAAGCTCCAGCCGCCAAAAATTATATCCTTGGTTTCGACCTTGAGGATTTCGTCCAGATAATACTCTGCCAGGCTTTCAACCGTGTGCAGTTCTGTAGTCAGCGATGACTGTTTCTGGCTAAAACCAGCCGCCTCCACGGCGTACACCGTGTATTTGCCGCCCAGCAGGCGTGCAAGATCGCTGTAGCAAAACACGCTGCCGCCCACAGGATGAAACAGAAAAAGATTTTTGCCGCCCTCGCAGTAGTGCAGCCGAATAACAGGGCTTTCGCGTTTTTCGGTTTTACCGGCAAGCAAAGCTGCAAGCTGAGCAATACTTGAATGAGTGAGCAGTTCGTTAACCGGCACATGGACGTTCATTTCCTTTTCTATCATGGCGATGAGCCTGATAGACAGGATGCTGTGCCCGCCAAGGCTGAAAAATCCCGCATCGGCATCGGTAATTTCCACGCCTAGCAGGCGCTTCCATATCTCAGCCAGCTTTTCTTCCACAGGCCCGGCAGGCATGCGCCCGCTGTGCGCCTCCACCCCGCCCAAGGGTGACGGCAAGGCCTTTTTATCTATCTTGCGGTTGAGAGAAAACGGCAGCTCAACCATTGAAACAAAATAGGCAGGCACGCAGTACGGGGGCAAATGCTGCTCCAGATACCCACGCAGCACCGCCATGTCCACCTGGCCCACCACATAGGCAGCCAGATTTTTTTCTTCCCCAGAGCGAAAAGTGTCTGCCACCACGGCTACCTGCCGCACACCAGGAAATCCCGCAACGGCCTTTTCCACCTCACCAATCTCTACCCTGTTGCCGCGGATTTTAACCTGCTGATCTTCTCGCCCGCGGTAAAACACGAGGCCATTCTGCACATAGCCGTTGTCACCCGTGCGGTAACAGGGCTGCCCGTCCTTCTCTACAAAAGCGCCGGGGCTGGCGTTGTTGAGGTAGCCGCGCGAAACGCCGTCGCCAAAAATCCACAGTTCACCAGTGACAGAATCGGGCAGTTCTCGGCAATTCTTGTCCATCGCGCTCATGCGCACGCCTTCCAACGGTTTACCGATGGGATAGGCCGAGTAATCCTGATAGTTGCCCGCATCAATACGAAAGGCGCTGCTGTCTACTGTGCATTCTGTGGGGCCATACACATTGAACAGAACCACCCCCTCATTGCCCGGAATGCCATAAAATTTGCGAATAACGTCAGGCCGCAGCACCTCACCCGCCAGGAGCAGTGTTTTGAGCGGCAATGGCTGCCGCTGCTCGGCAAGCCAATCTGTAAGCACGTTAAAAAACGCGGGCGTCATGTCGCAGAGATCAAGCCCCCGCTCTTGCGCGCAAGCGCAGAATAGCGAAGGATTCTTGCGCTCTTCGTCCGACAGCACGTGCAGGCTCCCGCCACAAAAAATGGATACAGCCAACTGCTGCACCGAGGCATCAAATGATAGCGGCGCAACCAGCCCCACCCGCGCGCAGCCCGCCGCATAAGGCCGCAAGGCGCGTAAAATGTGCATAAGGTTGCGGTGCTCTACGACCACCCCCTTGGGGACGCCCGTTGAACCGCTGGTGTAGACGATATAGGCGGCCTGACCGGGTTCGCAGACAGGCAAGGGCTGTCCCCCGGCGGGTGGCAAATGCTGCGCCCCAAAGCGGGCCTCCGCAACGCATGGACGGCTGCCCCCCAGGCGAATGACCACGTCATACCTGAATGTGCGCTCTCCATGTTGCTGACCATTTTGCACGGCCCCCTGTTCACCATTTTGCCCAAGGGCGCAGGGAGAAAACGTCACCTCCACAGGTACAGGGCAACGCGCCGCCCATTCCATAAAAAACTGACGGGGAACAAAAAGCTCGGCTGAGGCATCCAACCGCAGCAAACCGGCCTGATTGCCAGTGGCAAGGGCGTGAGCCTGCAAGGCCGCCCGCAGATCGTCGCGGCAATCCAGATCGCGCACAGCGCCCACAAAAACCACGCCTTCTGGAGTGAGCAACCGTACGGCGGCATCCAGTACCCTGCGCAGATAATTGTAACCAGGAAAA
>QKDT01000217.1 GCA_003251995.1 Desulfovibrio desulfuricans | reverse complement strand
ACTGCTGGGCAAAACCGGTATTACCTGCATAAGCGGCCTTAAGGCGGCATCTCTGGCAACGCGCGAAAGTGCGGCAGTGCTTGTGCTGGAAGATGGTAGAGAGCTGACTGCCGCCAAAGCCCTTGTTGCTGTGGGCAGAACGCCCAATACAGACAATCTTGGGGCCGAAAAGGCCGGTTGCACGCTTAAGGGCCGCGGATACATTGCTGTGGATGAACACCTTATGGCAGCCGCCAATGTGTACGCCATCGGCGACATCAACGGGCAAACCCTGCTGGCGCACGCGGCGGAACATCAGGGCGCGTATGTGGCACGGCGCATTCTTAACGCTCAAGATGGCCCTTACGCTTCCGGGCCTGTACCCTCTTGCGTGTACGGCAGCCTTGAAGTAATGCGCGTTGGGCTGACCACCTCGCAGGCTTTGGCCCTGGGGGGCGGTGTGGCAGTTTCCAAGGCGCAGCTCATGGGCAACGCCATCGCGCAGGCCGGGGGCGACGCTTCCGGCTTCATCAAGGTGGTGTGGCACAATGGCGATATTGTGGGCATTGCCGCATTGGGGCATGGGGTTTCACATCTTGTCACTGCCGCCCAGTTGCTGCTTATCGGTCAGTTCCACGATGACGCCCTCAACACATTTATGTTTGCCCATCCCACACTGGATGAAGCCCTGCACGCTGCTTTGGAAGCCCCCAGGGAGCCTGTAGAAGGATAACAAGGTTAGGTAATCTCCTATTTGCAACTATAAAAACCCCGGTCAGCCAACTCAGTCGACCGGGGTTTTCTTCTACATACCCGTTTTGCATTGCAGATTATAAATTAATCCTTTCAAATTACTGCATACCACGCAATTGCATGTTATAAATTTATGCAAAAATTTTTATGCAATCCTCATCACTAAAATCAGGAGAGCAACATGGCTTATGTGGAACGCGTACTGAATAGCCTTAAAGCAACTTATCCGCATCAGCTTGTCTTTTTGCAGGCTGTACAAGAAGTAGTGCAAAGCCTGCAACCTGTTCTGGACAAAAATCCAGAATACGAACAGATGAAAATCCTTGAACGAATTGTTGAGCCGGAACGCAGCATCTCATTTCGGGTACAATGGATGGACGACGCTGGTCAGGTGCAGGTTAACCGGGGGTTCCGCATCCAGTACAACTCGGCTCTCGGCCCGTACAAGGGCGGCCTGCGTTTTCACCCCAGCGTAAACCCCAGCGTGCTTAAATTTCTTGGATTCGAGCAGATTTTTAAAAACGCGCTCACGGATCTTTCCCTTGGCGGTGCCAAGGGTGGCGCGGATTTTAACCCCAAGGGCAAATCCACAACTGAAATTATGCATTTCTGTCAGGCATTTATGACAGAACTTTGGACACACATCGGCGCAACTGTAGACGTGCCGGCAGGTGATATTGGTGTGGGCGGTCAAGAGATCGGCTTTCTTTTTGGGCAATATAAGCGCCTAACGCATTGCTATGAGGGCGTGCTTACCGGCAAAAACCTGCTGTTTGGCGGATCACTGGAGCGGCCTGAAGCCACGGGGTACGGGGCTGTGTACTTTGCACAGGCCATGCTTGATGCGCGCGGGCAAAGCCTGCAAGGTAAAACCTGCACAGTTTCGGGAGCAGGCAACGTGGCTACCCACTGCTGCGAAAAGCTTACAAAGATGGGGGCCAAACCCGTTACGGTTTCCGATTCCGGCGGCATGATTTACGACCCTGAGGGCATCAGGCTGGACGTGCTCAAACAGATAAAAGAGGTAGAGCGAGCCCCGCTCTCCCGTTATGCAGAGCTGGTTTCTTCTGCCACATACACGCCAGCAAGTGCCTACCCCAACGGACGCAACGCCGTGTGGAGCGTGCCCTGTTTTGCGGCCTTTCCGTGCGCAACGCAAAACGAACTCAACCTGGCAGATGCGCAAACCCTGCTCGCAAACGGTTGCGGCTGTGTTGCCGAGGGGGCCAACATGCCCTCAACGCTGGACGCAGTACACACCTTTATTAATTCTGGCATAGCTTATGGCCCTGCCAAAGCCGCCAATGCGGGCGGTGTGTCTGTAAGCCAGCTTGAAATGGCGCAAAATGCCAGCATGCAGCACTGGTCGTTTGAAAAGGTCGATCACCACCTTAAACATATCATGTACGGCATCCACCGCCGTATCGCAGACACTGCCGCGGAATTCGGTCAGCCGGGCAATCTTGTGATGGGCGCCAATATCGCTGGCTTTCGCAAGGTGGCTAATGCCATGATCGAGCTGGGCGTGTAGCTTTTGCGGATGCCGTGCGCCAGTTTCAAGACTGCTGCGATTTGCACTGAGCGCGGGTGGGCGCAAGGCCAATGCATGCAGAATTGATTTAACGCTGGCATGCGGTAGTTAACGCCAACAATAAAAGCCTGTTGCGGATTGGAATAACCCTTGGCATAGATATTCCGAACTGCAACAAGCTTATGAAGTCATGCAGCAGCGCAACTTCAGATCGCACATAGTTTGAATAATCATAAAGGGATTGAGCTGCTCCCCTGCCCCAGCGACCTCTGCATCAGCACCACATCCACCCATTGACCAAGCTTAAAGCCCACAGATGGGAGTACGCCCGCATGCGTAAAGCCGTGCGCCGCATGCAAGGCGATGGAGCCAGCGTTGCCGCTGTGCCCGATAACAGCCACCATCTGCCGCCAGCTTCCCTGCTCACAGCGCGCGATAAGCTCGCGCAGCAGAGCGTGCCCAACGCCCACTCCCACT
>QKDT01000210.1 GCA_003251995.1 Desulfovibrio desulfuricans | reverse complement strand
ATCGTCAAAGCTGAAGCCCGTACTGTGGCGGTTCAGGCCATGCCCGGTAAAGTGCAGGGCTGCAACAGCAAAGCCCGCCTGCCGCAATGCGCCGATCAAAGGGCGATATTGGAAGGGCGACAGCATAGTGCCAGGATAAAACAGCATGACCCCGGCCCCGTTATTGGGCCAGAACTCAAGCCGCAGATCCCGGTTATGGGCTGACAACTTGTGCGTAATTGGGGCAACGTTGCTCATGGAACCGCGCGGTCATAAAAATGAGGCCGGTCCCGCTAGGAACCGGCCAACACAGTCGCTCAAAGGCCCGAGACCGGGCTTTCAGCAAACAGTCTTATTCGGCAGCTTCAGCGGCTTCCTTGGCTTTGGAAATAACGCTGACGATAGCAAAGTTGTGGTCGTAAACGGCCTTGACGTTTTCAGGCAACTGGAGGTCGCCCACGCAGATGGTGGTGTTGATGTCCATGGGGGTAACGTCAACAACAACCTTCTTGGGCATGTCCAGGGGCTTGCTGCTCAGGCGCACGATTTCGCGGTAGGTTTCAATCTGACCGCCAAGCTTTACGCCGCGCGATGTGCCGGTGAATTCCACGGGCACGTCAACGGTAACGGGCTTGTCCAGATCCACACCGTAGTAGTCGATGTGGCTGAATTCCTTCTTGTAAGGATGGTACTGCACGTCCCAAATGATCACGGGATGCACAGACTTCTGACCGTTGTCGTCAATCTCAAGGTTGAACACCGAGGTGCGACCGGCTTCGGAAAAAATCTTTTCCAGCGGCAGAGCAGGAGCCTGCACAGAGATATTGTCACCCTTAGCGGTGTAGAATACGCCGGGGATCAGATCCTGGGTACGCAGACGACCGCTCGCGCCTTTGCCGCTACCTTCGCGCTTCTGCACGCTCAACGTCTTATCAATATTCATGTCCTGCTCCTTGGCTTACCGCAGCCGAAACATGCGGAAAAAGTTCTGTTATTATGGAACCGGCCCTCACGGGCAGGCTTGGGTCTATACGCAATCCGCCTGGGCGGGTTACACAAACAACACGCTTACCGATGAGCCGGTATGGATGTTGTGAATAGTCTTGCCCAAGAGGGCAGCCACAGAAACAACCTCAAGCTTGGGGCAACGCTCAAGCTTGTCACCCATGGGGATGGTGTCTGTGACAAATACCTGCGAGAGCGCCTCGGTGCTGTTGATACGGTCGATGGCAGGGCCAGACAAAACCGCATGGGTGGCACAGGCCACAATCTTGGTAGCGCCGTTTTTAAGCAGCACTTCCGCACCGGCGCACAACGTGCCCGCGGTGTCGATCATGTCGTCCACCACAATGGCAAGGCGTCCTTTAACATCACCGATAACGTGCATGGCCTGAGCCTGATTGGGCTTGTCGCGGCGCTTGTCCACAATGGCCAGCGGCGCGTTGAGCCTTTTGGCATAGGCGCGCGCGCGTTCAACACCGCCCGCGTCGGGCGACACAATCACGATGTTGTCATCGTGCAGCCGCCGCAGCGATTCAAGCATGACAGGCACGGCAAACAGATTGTCCACCGGGCAGTCAAAATATCCCTGAATCTGCCCCGCGTGCAGGTCAATGGTGACTACACGCTCCGCACCAGCAACGCTGATGAAGTCAGCAACCATTTTTGCGCTGATAGGCGCACGGGGGCTGACCTTGCGATCCTGACGCGCATAGCCATAGTAAGGAATAACGGCGGTGATTCTGCCCGCGCTGGCCCTTTTAAGGGCATCGAGCATCAGGCAGAGCTGCACCAGATTGCGGTTGATGGTCGGGGGGCAGGTAGGCTGCACCACGAATACGTCATCACCGCGAACATTGTCGCCTATTTCAATACGCAACTCGCCATCGCTGAACGTTGTTGCCAGCGTGGGCGTGAGTTGACATCCCAGATGATTGCAGATGGCCTTGGCCAATTCCGGATTGGATGACCCGGTGACGATCTTGAGATCGCTGTACATGAACCGTCCTGCCTTGCGCGCCAAAGAGCACTTACGGTTATACATCCTTGCTGTCGTCGCCGGAAGAAAGGCGGCGCATTATTGCCAGGCCGTCGGCAAGCCGACGGAAGGCGCGGTCAGACGCCCCAAGCGCGAAACAGCAGTGCGTGGCTGGGATGGAAGGGTTCGAACCTTCGAATGACGGAGCCAAAACCCGTTGCCTTACCACTTGGCTACATCCCAGTATTTTACAGCACGTGCGCGTATACGCGCCTGTTCTCTCCTTGCAGCATGGCAGCCGCCGCCTGCGATTCCACATGGGATTCGTGTGCGAAAAGCGCCACAATGCTTGAGCCGCTACCACTCATGGCTACGGCTCTGGCCCCAAGGCGCAGCAAGTTCGCCTTGATTTCTGCAAGCTGCGGATGGCGAGAAAAAACAACGTCCTCAAGGTCGTTGTGCATGCTCAATTCTATCCGCACCCCGGAGAGAGAAGTTCCATTAGCCTTGCTTTGTGTCTTTGTCAAGCAAATTTGCCCAGAAACCGTATTTGACGTCTCAAGCGCTGCGTCATAATCGGCATATGCCTGGGGGGTCGATGCATGAATTTCAGAGCATACCAGAACAAGGTGCATGCCTGCAAGCTCATCTTCCTTGATGGGCTCGATAATCTCGCCAATGCCCCGCACGCGGCAGGGCTTGTTGATGAGAAAAAACGGCGTGTCAGCGCCAACTTCAAGCGCTACTTCGGCAAGCGCGCTGTCGTCAAGCGGGGTAGGGATTTTGCCATT
>QKDT01000280.1 GCA_003251995.1 Desulfovibrio desulfuricans | reverse complement strand
CCAGCAGCAAGACCATGGATTTGTGGGGCCTTACGCGGCACCAGTTGGAACGCGCGGGGCTTTTGCCGCGCAACATTTATGGTCTGGATATGTGTACTGCCAGCAATAACGAGCAGTTTTTTTCCTACCGTTGCGTAAAACACTCGGGCCGTCAGGCCAGCCTTGTGTGGATAATGGCCTGAGTCATTGACAGGCCGCAACGCCGCGCCTAGAGTGTTGGCGGCATTGGTAGCCGGGTAAACCGGCTTGAAAAGGGAATCCCGTGAAAAACGGGAGCGGACCCGCCGCCGTAAGGTTCTTAACCTTGCTCCATTATGCGCCACTGGAAACGGGAAGGCCGGAGCAGGGGAACCAAGCCGGAAGACCTGCCATGCCCCACAGTGCGCAGTCATGGAATGACGGCACTACGGTGCGGCGCAGACCGCCCCACGGCAACGGGTTTTTGCCGGCAGGACAGAGGAAATACGGGCCTCTTCCACCTAGCGTGGAAGAGGCCTTTTTTATGCTCTCGCGGCTCAGGCCGCCAATGGGCAAGGGTCTGACCCCTGAGGTCAGCCAACGCTTTGGCCCGTAGTTGTCAACACAGGCCAAGGCCAGAGGGCTGGCATGACCAGAACGACCGCAATTTCTCCCTCCTCCTTCCCGCAATCCCGCAAGTGCTGGCTGGTTTTTATCGGTCTTGTCGCTGTGTGGCTTGTTTCCTTGCCTCTGGCCTGCCTGCCGGGGCCAGTGCCGTTGAGCGCGCCAAGCGTGTTCCGCGCGCTGGCTGCCATGGTTGGGTTTGCGTCCGCGCCCGATGATCCGGCTATCGCCGGGGTTGTGGTGAGCATCCGGCTGGCCCGCGTGTGCCTTGCCGCACTGTGCGGCGGGGCACTGGCTATGGCGGGAGCGGCCTTGCAGGGCGTGCTGCGCAATCCGCTGGCAGATCCCTTTACCCTGGGTATTTCCGCCGGGGCAGCGTGTGGGGCCAGCATGGCTATCGCGCTTGGCGGCCCCCTGGTGGCATTGTTGGGTAATGCGCCGGGAGTGGGCAGCTTGCTGACTGCCGGGGTCAGCCATGCGGGGCTGGTTGCCCCCGCGGCCTTGTTTGGCGCGCTGGC
Source organism: Desulfovibrio desulfuricans (assembly GCA_003251995.1). Taxonomy (GTDB): domain Bacteria; phylum Desulfobacterota; class Desulfovibrionia; order Desulfovibrionales; family Desulfovibrionaceae; genus Desulfovibrio; species Desulfovibrio desulfuricans_B. The sequence continues at coordinate 1,649 of QKDT01000280.1, read as the reverse complement.
GGCCCTTGGCGCTGCTTTGTGGCTGGGGCGTGGCGACGGTGCATTCAGCCGGGAGAGCGTTATCCTGGCGGGTATTGCCGTGGCGGCTTTTCTGGGAGCGCTGGTGGCTCTGGTAAAGGCGCTCAACGAGGAATCCGTGACCAGCATCGTGTTCTGGATCATGGGGTCTTTTCAGGGCAGGGGCTGGAGCAGCCTGCCCCTGCTGCTGGCAACCCTTGTGCCGGGCCTGCTGGCAACGGCCTATGGCTGGCGCGCCCTTGATGTGCTTGCACTGGGCGATGAGCAGGCCGCCCAGACCGGGCTTGATGTGGGCCGCGCCCGTTTGTGGCTGCTGGCTGGTGCAAGCTGCATGACTGCGGGCTGCGTGGCTGTAGCCGGGGTTATAGGTTTTGTGGGGCTGGTGGTGCCGCATGTGCTGCGTCTGCTGCTGGGGTGGGGGCACGGCCCCTTGCTGACGGCTGCCTTTTTGGGCGGCGGCGTGTTGCTGGTCTGGGCAGATGTGCTGTCCCGCTGTGTGCTTTCCGGCGGTCAGGAACTGCCGGTGGGCGTGGTTACGGCACTGATCGGCGGGCCATTTTTCGCCCTGCTGGTGCGGAGGCGCTGATGTCATTGCACGACCGTTCAGAACGCACCCATGATGGCCCTGCCGCGCCGCCTGTTTTGCGCATTGCCGGAATAAGCGCCGGTTACGGCAAGCAGAGCGTATTGCGCAATGTGGCTTTTAGCCTGCGGGCAGGGGAGTGTGCCGCCCTGCTTGGCCCCAACGGTAGCGGCAAAACAACGTTGTTGCGCTCCCTTTCAGGGGTGCTTGTGCCGCAGACTGGCACTATTGAGATTTTGGGCCGCCCGCTCTCTGCGCTGAAGCCGCGCGAACGCGCCCGCATGGTAGCGGTGGTACCGCAGCGGGGGCAGTTGCCGCAGGGCCTTACTGCGCGGCAGATGGTGCTGCTTGGGCGCTTTGCCCATCTGGGCTGGTTTGGAGCCTACAGGCGTGAGGATTATGTGGCGGCAGACCGGGCGCTTGACGAAACCAGGGCCACACCTCTAGCGCCGCGCAGACTCACCGAGCTTTCTGGCGGAGAGCTGCAAAGGGTGTTGCTGGCCCGCGCTCTTGCGCAGGAAAGCCCGCTGTTGTTGCTGGACGAACTGGCAGCAGGGCTGGATTGGGCGCGCATGGTTGATCTGTTTGACCTGCTTGAACGTCGCCGCGCCGCCGGAGCCTGTGTGCTTATGGCTGTGCATGACTGCAATCTGGCAGCCCTCTATGCAACGCGCCTTATGGGGCTGCGGGACGGAAACCTGATTTTTGACGGGCCAGTGACAAAGGTATTTTCTGAGGAGAATCTTGGTGCGCTCTATAATATACCCATTTGCGTATTGCCCCACCCCCGGTGGGGGCTGCCCCAGGCCTTGCTTGCCAGTGCCGCAGGCCCATGGAGAGGCAAAAATGCTGTTGCCCCGTCTGCTGCTGATGCTGCGCTCAGTACAGAGTCTGGCACAGAACCTGGTGCTGTGTTCGGCGCGGGTACTGGCACTATGCCTGGTACTCTGCCTGATCCTGCATCCGGCGCTGGTGCTGGCGGGCAGCCCTGAGTCTCCACCGGCACAGGAATCTGCCCCCATTGTCATTACCGATGATACCGGGGCGA
>QKDT01000326.1 GCA_003251995.1 Desulfovibrio desulfuricans | reverse complement strand
TTTTTTGATGACCTCAATCTTACAGAAGTCCATTGCATCCATTGGATAGGCACCCTTGATCATGCCAATGTGACAAAGGTTTCTAACGAGATGGGTATGACGCGAGGAGCCATTAGCAAGATATGCAAAAAGCTGCTGCACAAAAAATTTATCGAAAGCTACCAAGAGCCGGAAAATAACAAAAATATTTACTTCAGGATCGCAGCGGGTGGAAAAAGTATTTTTGAAGCCCACAAAATCATGCATGACCGCACGTTTGGTGAAAAAATAAATATTGTAAAAAAATATGATGAGGACGAGCAGGCAATAATACTACGCTTTCTGATGGATATTAATGCCTTTGTGGAAGCGAATCTCGACAAATCCTACTCGGATTCATGCGACAAAGATTAATAATGGAGACGGTAAGATGAGCGCAGCAACTATCAGAAAAGACGTTGTGTATTCAATATCATTCGCCCATATGCTCAACGACTGGTATATGAATATCATCCCCATACTTACGCCGTTTTTGCTTGCGGCAGGTTTTAGTATTGGGGAAGTTTCGTTTGCCATTTCGGCCTTCACCATCACATCGTCTCTTTCACAACCACTCATCGGTTATATGGTGGACAGAAAAAACCAGAGCTGGATGATATATGTGGGAACCGCCTGGCTGGCTGTGCTGCTGAGTTGCATAGGCCTGACGCACAGCGGCACCATGCTGATCGCGCTCGCGGCCCTTTCCGGTTTGGGGGCAGCGGCCTTTCATCCTCAGGCGTCCGCCATGGTCAGCGCTGCGAGCGGGCAGAAAAAGGGACTGTATCAGGCTGTTTTTGGCGCTTCCGGCAACCTGGGATGGGCTCTTACGCCCCTGTTTGTCATACCGCTGGTAGAGCACTTTGGCCTTGGCGTTACGCCATATTTTGTGGTTCCGGGTATCATTGTAACGGTGTTGCTGGCATTTAAGGCGCAAAGAACGCCCGCAAGGCAGCAGACAGAAGCCGTGCCCCTAGTTGATGCTCTGCGCCCGGCCTGGAAGGAACTAAGCAAACTGGTGCTTATCATCGCCACCCGCACGCTGACCTATTCCGGCCTTGTGGCTTTTCTACCCCTGTATCTGCAACAGCGGGGAATGAGCATGACGGCCTGCGCGCATCTATTGTTTATCCTGTTGCTTGCGGGTGCAGCCGGGGGAATAGCGGGCGGTTATCTTTCTGACAGATTTGGCAAAAACATTGTCATTTTCCTTTCACTGGCTCTGTCCCCCATATTTTTTTACCTCTTTCTGCATGTGGGGGCATGGCTGCAACCAGTGGTTTTTGCCCTTGCGGGCGCAACCCTGCTTTCATCGTTTTCGCCCATTGTGGTGTTGGCCCAGGATCTGCTTTCGCGGCAGGCAGCCATGGCATCGGGATTCTCTTTGGGGTTCGGTATTGGCATTGGTGGGCTTGGCGTTGGCCTGGTGGGGCTTGTCATTCAGTATGCTGGCCTTGCCTTTGCCATCAATATGCTGATTTGCCTGCCCTTTGCCGCTGCCGGGCTTGCACTGACTCTGAAAGGGCAAAAGTTGCTGAGGCAGGCTGAGTGCGCACAGTAGAACAGTTTGCGTATTTTTGAAAAAAATTAGCCCTATACCCGGCGAATCTACTTGATCCTTTGGGCGTAGGGCTAAGGAGCAAACAAAAGCCCCGGTGCAGGCCGGGGCTGAGCCGATTCTCACTCTGCCGAATGATGAATCGGTGTGGGGATGGGAAATCTGGATTTATGTACTATTTTTTTTGTTCAAATTTCAGGCGTTTTCCTTCCAGGCGTTTGGCCTCGTCGTTGTTTGGCGTGCAATTGCAGGAGCCTTTTTTTGAATCCGCGCAGTCACCGTCACAACAGCCGCATTTGCCTCTGCGAATAGATGTATAGACCCGGCGAGCAAAATAATACCCTGCCGCCACTATGCATAAAATGACTATAATCAGCTGAATATCCATATTATTACCTCTTGTTGCCTGCAAGGTCTGTCGCATTGCAAACTGGATGTGTTTGTACTGTGCCTCTCAAGAAAATGAAAGTCAACTTCAATTTTTAGAGCGGGGATATAAACAAAACCATGATGCCGACAGGGGATTTTTTATCAGCATAAATTAAAAAGGGCTGCTTAAAGGCAGCCCCGAATAGAAAAAAGTAAACCCAGTCGGTTAGTCGTCCTTGGCAGCCTTTTCGCGGCAATCTTTGCAGATGCCGTAAAGGTTGTGAACATGCCCACGCAGCTTGAAACCATATTGCTCTGCCATTTCGCGTTGGAGCTTTTCGATGCGTGGATCGCAGATTTCTACGATTTTGCCGCAGTCAAGGCAGACAAGGTGATCGTGGTGGCTATCCGGCTTGGCGATTTCGTAGCGCGTAATGCCGTCGCTGAAGTGGATTTCCATGGCAAGGCCAGCATCGCAGAGCAGCTTGAGTGTACGGTATACCGTGGTTTGACCGATGCCGGGATCACGCGTGATCACATGCTGGTAAAATTCTTCAAGCGAGTGGTGGCCTGGCAGTTCAAAGAATGCCTCGGCTATGATGCGTCGCTGCGATGTGGTGTTCAGGCCTTTACGGCTCATGAAGTCCAGAAAATCCGTCAAGCAGACGTTCTGCTGCTGTGTTGTCATATATCTGCCCACCCCTATACCAAGTGTGCGTTTAAAGCTGCATGATAGCAAGGCCTACAGTCGTATGCGCGTAGGATATCTTATGGCCTAAAAAATGGCAAAAAGCAATGCAGCACGATATCACG
>QKDT01000394.1 GCA_003251995.1 Desulfovibrio desulfuricans | reverse complement strand
ATGCGCAGCTTTGGCGTGCGGGTAAAGATCAACCCCGTACGTGAGATGATTGATGGCAAGCGCATCTGTATTATTGACGACAGCATTGTGCGCGGCACAACCATGATGACTCGCGTAAAAAAGCTGCGTGAGCTGGGTGCTAAAGAGGTTCACATCCGCATTTCAAGCCCGCCGGTCAAGCATCCTTGCTTTTATGGCATAGACTTTTCTTCGCGTGGCGAGCTTATTGCTGCCCAGCATAATCTGGCTGAAATAACCCGAAAGCTGGATGTGGATTCGCTGCATTATCTTTCCATCGCGGGGTTGCTCGGTTCGGTAAGCAAGCCGCAAAATTACTGCATGGCCTGTTTTACTGGTGATTACCCTGTGCCGTGCGACGATTGCGCGGGCAAATTCAGCCTTGAAAGCCCCTGCGCCACAAGGTAGACCATTTCTTTCGAGCGGGATTGCCCTCGAGGCAGCCAGTTTTTTATGAGGAAGCCATGAGTATCGCACGTATTAAGGGTTTTGCGGATATGTTTCCGCCGGATAGCGACCAGTTTACGCGCATTGAAAATACCGCGCGTCAGGTTTTTAGCCGCTATGGCTTTGTGGAATTGCGCACGCCGCTGCTTGAATTCACTGAGCTTTTTTGCCGTTCCATCGGTGAAGAAACCGACGTGGTGCAAAAGGAAATGTATACTTTTCCTGACCGCAAGGGGCGTTCGCTTACCCTGCGGCCCGAAGCCACGGCGGGCGTCATGCGCGCCTATATTGAAAGCGGCTTGACCAACCGCGAACCTGTGAGCCGCCTTTTCACCACTGGCCCCATGTTTCGTTATGAGCGCCCCCAAAAGGGCCGTATGCGCCAGTTCCATCAGATCAACTGTGAGTGCCTTGGCAGCCACAGCCCCATGGCTGATGCGGAGCTTGTCAGCATGTTGCTTCGCTTTTTGTCAGACCTTGGGCTTACTGACCTGACGCTCAAAATCAATTCGCTTGGCTGTTCGGAATGCCGCCCCAAGTTCAAGCAGGCTCTGCTTGAATATCTTGCTGGTGTTGACCGCGACGCTCTTTGCCCAGACTGTGCCCGCAGGGTGGAAACCAACCCCTTGCGCGTGCTTGATTGCAAGCAGCCCGGTTGCCGCGCCATTACTGATAACGCCCCAAAGCTTATTGATTATAATTGCCCCGAGTGTCGCGCCCACTTTGACACGGTGCTTGATCTGCTGCAGGGTCAGGGTCTTGCCTTTGAGCTTGATCACAGGCTTGTGCGTGGCCTTGACTATTATTGCCGCACAACTTTTGAAGTGGTGAGTGGCAGCATTGGCGCGCAGGCGGCTGTTGCCGGTGGCGGTCGTTATGATGGCCTTGTTAAGAGCCTTGGCGGGCCCGATGTGCCTGGCGTTGGTTTTGCCTGTGGTATGGAGCGCCTTGCCCTGATGATGGGCGGGGGCGCTGACGCGGCAGCCGATTTTTATCTGGTCGCCATGGACGCGCAGAGCCGTAACCAGGGCTGGCAGCTTGCTCAAAAGCTGCGTGGTGCCGGGCTGACTGGCGAAATGAATTTCAGTGAAGGTGGCTTTAAGAGCCTTATGCGTCAGGCTGGTAAGTCTGGCGCCAGATATTGTCTGATTATAGGCCCTGATGAAGCTGCCCAGGGTACAGTGGTCGTAAAAAATCTTGAAAGCGGCGAGCAGAGCGCTGTGCCGCAGTCAGGCGTACTCCAATTCTTGCAAACGGGAACCAACAATGACTGAACAGATGCAGACGCAGGACGCGCAGCTAGATATTCAGCGCGAGCACCAGAAATTTGTCACTGAGCTTGGAGACTGGCAGCGCAGCCATTCCTGCGGTCAGTTGACCATTAATAATGATGGTGAAGATGTTTGCCTGATGGGTTGGGTGCAGTACCGCCGCGACCACGGCGGCCTGATTTTTGTTGACCTGCGCGACCGCGATGGTCTTACGCAGGTTGTTTTCAGCCCTGATATCGCCCCCGCTGCACATGAAAACGCCCATATTCTGCGTTCGGAATATGTGCTTGCCATCAAGGGTAAGGTGCGTCCTCGCCCTGACGGTATGGTTAACCCCAATATGGTTACGGGGCAGATTGAAATTGTGGCGCATGAGTGGAAGCTGCTCAATACTTCCAAAACGCCGCCCTTCCCCATTGAAGACCGCACCGATGCTGGCGAAAACCTTCGTCTTACCTGGCGTTATCTTGATTTGCGCCGTCCGCGCATGCAGGCCAATTTGCGTTTGCGTCACAAGGTTTCGCAGGCTGCCCGTTGTTTCCTTGATGACAACGGATTTACGGAAGTGGAAACCCCGGTGCTTACCAAGTCCACCCCCGAAGGGGCGCGCGACTTTTTGGTACCAAGCCGCCTGAATAATGGCGAGTTTTACGCCCTGCCGCAGTCTCCCCAGCTTTTCAAGCAGTTGCTCATGGTTTCTGGCATGGAGCGTTATTTTCAGATAGTGCGCTGCTTCCGCGATGAAGACCTGCGCGCTGACCGTCAGCCCGAGTTTACTCAGGTTGACCTTGAAATGAGCTTTGTGGACGAAGAACAGGTTATGGCTATCGCTGAAGGCCTCATGGCTCGCGTATTCAAGGATGTTATGGGTAAGGATTTGTCTTTGCCCTTCCCCCGCATGCCGTGGGATGAAGCCATGGCCCGTTATGGCGTGGACAAGCCCGATACCCGCTTTGGCCTTGAGCTTGTTAACATTACTGACATTGTGCGTGGTTCTGGCTTCAAGCTTTTTGCCACTGCGCA
>QKDT01000057.1 GCA_003251995.1 Desulfovibrio desulfuricans | reverse complement strand
TTTTTTACGGGCGGCACGGCGCTACGAGATCTGAGCCGCGAGCTGATCCACTATACCCACAATTCCGTTCATCTGGTTACGCCATTTGATTCTGGCGGCAGTTCTGCGGCCCTGCGCCGCAGTTTTGCAATGCCAGCGGTGGGCGACATACGCAATCGCTTGCTTGCACTGGCTGACAGCGCCGTGGTTCCCGCCTCGGTGATGGAATTTTGCGCCAGTCGCCTGCCGGATAAATCTGAAAACTGCGATGACCCGCAGGTGTTGCGCCAGCAGTTGCACCTCATGGGCGACAAATCGTACCCCGTGTGGGCGACCATGCCCTCACTGTTTGCAGATGCGCTGCGTCTGCACCTCAATTTTTTTCTGCAACGCATGCCGGAAGACTTTGACCCTTTCAGGGCTTGCTTGGGCAATCTGATTCTTGCCGGGGGCTATCTGCATCACAAGCGGGTGTTTGGCCCGGTAATGGCTTTTCTTAGCCGCTTGTTGCAAACGCGTGGCGTTGTTTTGCCCATTGTGAGCGAGAGTTTGCACCTGGCGGCAGAGCTGGATGACGGTTCTGTGGTGGTGGGGCAGCACCACTTTAAAAATCTCAGCGGCGCTGTGCGGCGGCTGTTTCTCACGGTGCACGAACCAGACCGTGAGAGCGTGCAGGCAAAAAAGCCGCAAACGCCTTGCCGCCCACCTCTCGCTGCGGCGTCTGTGTCCTATCTGCGCTCTGCAGGGGCAATCTGTTATCCCATGGGCAGTTTTTACACCAGCGTGATTGCCAACCTGCTGCCCCAAAATGTCGGGCGCACTGTAGCTGCGGCTTCCTGCCCCAAAATATTTATCCCCAACACTGGCACGGACGATGAATTGCACGGCCTGACAGTGGCAGGGCAGACTGCCATGATCTTGCGTCACTTGCGTGAGGATGCCCCAGATGCCCCCACGGAAGCCCTGTTGCAGACCGTGCTGGTGGACACCCGCAATGGTCGCTACGAAGGAGGGCTTGCTGCTGGCGAAAGACAGGCCCTTGCCGATCTGGGCGTGAGACTGGTGGAGAAGAAGATGATACAGGAAGGCGATCCCCAGCGGCATGTGCCGGAGCTGACAGCCAAAGCCTTGCTGGAATTGGTGCCTGTAAATTCGGTGAGCCTGTGAGCAAGCATATGATAACTAATTCCGGTGCCGAAGCGCAGCAGAAGTCTGAATCTCAATTTGAGGCAGTCAGCGCGGGCATGGTTGGTGAGCGACTGGATTTTGCACTGACGCTGCTGTTGCCGCAAATGGGCCTGCGGGGGCGCAAGCGCTGCATCGAAAGCGGACAGGTTCATGTCAACGGGCGTGGCTGCACTGCGGCCCAACGTCTGCGCAAAGGCGATGTTGTTGCGCTAGTGGCTGCGCAGCCAGCGGCGATAGAAATGCCCGCAACGCACACTGACGCAGGAGCGGCAGAAAAGACCAATGACGCCGCAAGTGCAAATCCTGCATTGCAGCCGAGGCTTTTGGAACGCCAGGGCGACTACTGCTTTTTTTTCAAACCTGTGGGGCTGCATACTGCGGCGCTCACTGGCGGTGGCGGACCGAATCTGGAAAGCATGCTGCCGCATCTGCTGGCTGGGCTTTGCGACAGCGAGGCTGAGGGAGCTGACAGCGGCGAAGAAGGTAACGCAATCAGTGCGGCGCACCCCCAATTGTTGCAGCGCCTTGATTACGGAACCTCGGGCATTATTTGTGCGGCACTATCCCCACAGGCGGTCAAGGCTTTTCGTCTTGCCGAAGCTGCAGGGCGCTGTGAAAAACGCTATATTGCCTTGCTGGCGGGGCGGCTTGAAGAAGATTTTACCGTGACTTTTGCTCTGCGCACCGACAAGCGCAGCAAGAGCCGCGTGCTTGAAAGCGATGCCGACAGGTCGCGCTGGACGGATTTTATCCCCTTGCATTATTTTGAGGGAGCCGATCTGCCGGAGCTTGCCATCGCGCAAGATTCGCAGTTCTATCGAGTTGGGCTGACCCTCGCGGGATGCCGCATCAGGCGCGGAGCACGTCACCAGATTCGTGCGCATGCCGCCGCCGTGGGGCATCCTCTATGGAACGATCCTCTCTACGGGGACAAAGACCCGGACTCGGAACCCATCCAGAAATCCCACAGTGCATTCTACCTGCACCACGGCTGCTTGTTGCTGCCCGCCGCAAGCTGCGCAACACCGCCGCCCTGGTCTTTTTTGCCAAAGGCTGTTGCCAGGCAAGCCATGGAGTGGCTGACCTCAGCCGATTAACCCGGCAAGGGCAGATTTTTTCATACTTTCTTTGTTTCAGGCATTGCACGCAGACTATGTCTGGATTATAGGTTGTGCGCTCAATCCAGTAGGGTGCCGTGCCGCGCAAAGTCACGGGCCGTGCGGGGCGTGCGCAAAAAAGTTGCGCTATAACCTCCCGCCATGATTTGAGTTCTTTTTTAGGCGTTGAAAAGTTTAATTTGACGCCCTGTTTTCTCTTGGCACGAAGTTCTGCCCGGTATAAACGGAAGGGGTCAAACAGGATGGCGAAGCGATGTGGCGTTCGCCCTTCAAAGCCCTACGCCCGGGCATTGTCTGTGCAGGGCGGCTCATATTCGTAGCGCTCTGCGCTTGCAACCAGTTCAAGGAGAAAGGATGTTTCCTGCTCTACTGCCTAAATCCGCTCCGTTTTTTTCCATGCTCAACGAGCAGAATGATCTGCTGCGCCGTATGGCGGCCCTGTTGGTGAACATGCTGGAAGAAGTGACCAACATGGAC
>QKDT01000303.1 GCA_003251995.1 Desulfovibrio desulfuricans | reverse complement strand
CGATTTGCCGCAGCCGGATTCGCCCACAAGCCCAAGGCTCGCGCCCTTGGCAAGGTCAAGGCTGACGCCGTCTACGGCAACAAGCGTATGCTTTTCGCCGAACAGGCCCCGCCGGATGTCAAACATCCGTGAGACATCTTCCAGCCGCAGAAGGGCGGATTGAGAAGTCTGGTCCGGCGTTAGCTGGTTCAGCATACCTTTTCTGCCACGCCTGCGGAGCTGAAGGTTGCCATGTCGTTATACATGGAGGCAGCGCAACGCAGCAGGTGATAAGCCACCGCGCCGCCCGTGCCTTCACCAAGGCGCATGCTCAGGTGCAGCAGCGGGTTGTTGCGGGATTTGCCGCCCGTCAGCTTGGAGAGCGCGCGCACGTGGCCCGGTTCTGCCGAAGCGTGGGAAAGCACCGCGTAGTCGGCAAGCTGGGGGCAAATATGCAGGGCCGCCACATAGGCCGCGCTGCATATAAAGCCGTCCACCAGCACAGGCAGTCGGCGGGAGGCGGCGCCAAGCATCAGGCCCGCCATAACAACAATTTCAAATCCGCCCAAAGCGGCAAGTATGTTGATTGGGTCGTCGTCCTCAATCATGGGGGCGTTAACAGCCAGCGCACGGCGCACAATTTCTGTCTTGTGGCGCACCATGGCGGGGTCGGCACCAGCACCGGGGCCGGTCATCTGCTCGGGGTCAAAGTGCAACAGCGCACAGTACAAAGCGGTGCCGGATGTGCTGTTGGCAATGCCCATTTCACCTACGCCAAGGCAGCGGTAGCCTTCATCAACAAGCTGATGGGCCAGTTCCACGCCCATGCGCAGGCCTTTGAGGCATGTTTCGCGGCTCATTGCCGGGCCTTGGCTCATGTCGGCGGTGCCGTCGCCCAGGCGGCGTTCAATCAGTATGGAGTGCGGTTCGTAGGGGCCACCGTCGCAGCCCGCGTCCACCACGCGTAGATCCATACCCGATGTTTTGCAAAGCACATTGACGCCTGCGCCGTTATTGAAAAAATTCTGCACCATCTGGCGCGTCACAGCCTTGGGAAAGGGCGAAACACCCTGATCGGCTACGCCGTGGTCGCCAGCAACCGTCAGCATGATGGCGGGGCTGACGTTGATGGGCGTCTGCCCGCCGCTCATGGCGTAGAGCCGTTGAGCGAGGTCTTCAAGACGACCGAGGCTGCCTTGGGGTTTGGTGAGGTCGTCCAGATGGGCCTGGGCATCATCCAGGTCTTTCTGGAGCAGGGGCGCAATGCGCAGGCCGGGCAATATCAATTCCAACATGTCGGATTGTGTGTTTTTCATGCCGTCTATTTATCCTTAACAAAGGTCGTGCGCAAGGCGGAATGGATGAACAAAGTGGTGCCTAAATCCGCCATAGGGTACTTTACGATTGCACCAACGTGCTTATGTTAGCGGCTAGGTAAGGAGCATTGAATTTTTATGAAAATCATACCAGCCCATATACAGACTAACCAGCGTACCCGTTCCCGCACCGGGCGGGTGGAAGCCGTAGCGGTTGACGGCGCAGTTGCCATGAGGCTGTTTTTTTTGTTGATGCTGGCGGCGCTGTTGCTGTGCGCACCCTCGCGGGCAAGGGCCGTTGCGCCAGACAGCCCCCGCATGACCCCCGTGGTGCGTGCCGTGCAGGCTGTGGCCCCCGCGGTTGTAAACATAACAAGCACGCATATTGTTGAAGGGCAGCGGCTTTCCCCCCTTGAGCAGTTTTTTGGGCCGGGGTTTCCTGGCTTGCCAGGCTTTGATATGCCCGGCGGGCGCAGGGTCCGGCAAAAGCGCGTCAGTTTAGGTTCTGGCGTTATTGTTGATGGCGAAAAAGGGCTCGTACTCACCAACGCGCATGTCATTTCGGGCGGCGATGAAGTTATGGTTCACCTGCTGGATGGCAGGGAGTTCCCTGCTGCCGTCAAGGGGGCGGACCCTGATTTTGACATTGCAGTGCTTCAGATCAAAGGTGCGTCCCACTTGCCAGCTGTAACGCTTGGCGATTCCAGCGATATCATGCCTGGCGAAACAGTCATTGCCATTGGCAATCCCTTTGGTTTTAACCACACGGTCACAACGGGCGTGGTTTCCGCTCTTGGGCGCACCATCCGTAACAAGGAAGGGGCCTTTACCGACCTTGTGCAGACCGATGCCGCCATTAATCCCGGCAACAGCGGTGGCCCGCTATTGAATATCGAAGGCGTGCTCATAGGCATCAATACCGCAGTGGATACACGCGCCGAGGGCATTGGCTTTGCCATCCCCATCAACAAGGCCCGCCGCGTCATGCACGACCTCATGAGTGTGGGGCGTGTGGCCCCGCTCTGGCTGGGGCTGGAGTTGCAGGATGTGGACGGGCGTACCGCCATGGCCCTTGGGCTCAAGGATGCTGGCGGAGTGCTGGTTACGGGTGTTCTCAACGGTTCACCCGCCGCCAAGGCTGGCATGGCCCCCGGTGATATACTTGTAAGCATCAATGCTTCACCTGTGCGCGACAGGCGAGATTATCTGGATATTCTGCGCAACCAGACCGCTGGCTCGGCCTTACGGCTGCAACTGCTGCGCGAAGGCAATCCCGTAAAGCTTATGGCAACGCCAGAGGCCTTTGGCGATGCGGAAGCTCGCGCTTTGATGGAGCGTCGCTGGGGTTTTAGCGCTGCGCAGACTGCACAGGGTGTGGTGGTGCGTCAGGCCCGTGCAGACGGCCCCGCATCTTTTTTGCGCCAGGGCGACAGAATTACGGCTGTGGGCGCTGCGGAAACCAGAACCATGGAAGATTTTTTACAGGCTTTCAGACGAGAGCGCATGTCCGGGCAAATTTTGTTGCAGGTTGTGCGCAATGGCAAAGGATACTACGCGCGTCTGGTGCCCTAAGGCTTATGGATGCTGCGTAACATGTTGTTGTGGCAAAATATTTTGAAAAAGCACTTTCCGCCTGCACTGGGGGATGGGCATGATAACCCTGTTGCTGCTGTGTGGTTGGCAATTTACCAGCCGACACTTGACAGGGTGGATGCCTAAAGCTATCCATTGCACAAGCGGAATTTAGCCGCTTAAAAAATTAAGCAAGTCAATGCTAATTGGGAGGACACCATGGGTTATAATGTTAATGTTGATGTCGACAAGTGCGTGGGCTGTGGCGAATGCGTGGACGTTTGCCCCGTTGAAGTTTACGAAATCAAGGACGGTAAGTCCGAAGCCGTGAACGCCGAAGAATGCCTGGGCTGTGAATCCTGTGTGGAAGTTTGCGAAGTCAGCGCCATCACCGTTGAAGAAAACTAGGAATTGTAGGGGGGCCCGAGCGGCATTCCCTTGCTGGTTCTGACAAGTTTTCATTGTGCCGCCCGGCGCGCACGCGCCAGGCGGCATTTTTATAAGGTACAGGCCGCGTTTCGGCTAGAGTATGCTGCCTTTGAGTTGTGCATTCTCACAGTTGCTAGACGCCCGACCCGACACCGAACAGCGCTCGTATGTGATGTCGGCTTTGCCACAGCATCTCTGGCGTAGGCCCATGCCGGGCTGATTGTCGGTGGAAACGTCTGCTTGCGCAGCCGCCAGGGCAATTTCAAGGTGAAATTGTTCTATTCTCCCCCATGTCTTCCGCACTATCGCAGGATAATCATGATCCCTGATCTGAGCTCTATTTTTACCCGCTATGAAGAATTGCGGGCTGAAGTTGACGACCTTTTCGGCAGGGTGCGCGGGGCTTTTCCCCAGTGCGTAGTCTGCAAGGAAGGCTGTAGCGATTGCTGTCATGCACTTTTTGACCTTTCTCTTGTTGAGGCCATGTATCTCAACAAGGCTTTTGAAGCCGCCTTTGGCTACGGGCCGGAGCGCTCTGCCATTCTTGAGCGCGCCGCCGATATCGACCGCGTTGCCACGCGCATCAAGCGCGAACTCTACCGGGCGGAAAAGGACGGCGAAAGCCCCGAGGCCATCATGGAGCGCGCCGCGCAGGTCAAGCTGCGCTGCCCCTTGCTGGACGACAACAATGAATGCCTGCTGTACCACGCCCGGCCCATTACCTGCCGCGTGTACGGCGTGCCTACGGCTATTGCCGGGCAGGGGCATGTCTGTGGATTTTCTGGATTTGAAAAGGGCAAGCCATACCCCACCATCCATATGGACAAGATCCAGCACAGGCTTGAAGACCTGAGCAGGGATGTGGCTACAACCGTGCAGAGCCGCTTTAAAGAACTGCATGATGTGTATGTGCCTTTGTCCATGGCTCTGGTTACCCGCTACGATGAGACCTATCTGGGTATCGGCCCCGCCAAGAAAGAAGAGGCCTGATCGGGCGTGAAAGGAGTTTGAGATGTACGGCAGCATTCCCGCCACCGTCTTTCGCGACGGAACGCCGCAGCAGCTTACGGATGAGCAGGAAGTTCTCAAGCGCGAAATTTATGACCGCATGAATCCGCGCCGTCGCAAATTTGTGGATCGTATCGGCTACGACAACTGGGATCCTTTTCAGAAGCCCAACGAACCGCTCGATATGCGAACCGACGTGTCCAAGCGCACCACGCAGCAGTTGGTCAACCAGTTTTTGAGAGACGCGGCCCAAAAAGGGCCGTATGGCAAGGCCTACAGCAAGGGGGCCACAGAATGCGCCCTTGGCGTGGTCAATAAGGACGAAAAGTACATGGGCATTTTTGATTTTTGCCGATGGTACTATGATCTTTTGAAAAAAGAGGGGCACATAGCATGAAAGCTCGCTACGATGACCTGGATGAATACATTGCAGACCTCAAGGCAGAAATTGCCCAAAACGAGCAATGTGCAACGCATTACTACAACCTTGGCCTGGCCCTGTTGACCAAGCGTGATTTTGTGGCAGCAGAAGAAGCCCTGCTCAACGCGGTGCGCAACTCGCCCCATCTGGCAGAAGCCTATGTGCAATTGGGCGGCATCTGCCTGGAACGCGGCGACCTTGACGGCTGCCTGCGTTACAACGAAGAAGCCGCCAACTGCCGCGCCAAGTTCCCTGTGCCGTGGAGCAACATCGCCTTTGTGCATTTGCAGCGCGGTGAGCCGGACAAGGCCATCACGGCCTTGAACAAGGCCCTCAAGTGGGATCCCGAATTTGTGCAGGCCAAAAACGCACTTTCTACAGCCTATTATATGAAGGGCGACTTTGCCGCTTGCGAAACTGCCTGCAAGGACGTGCTCAAGCAGCAGCCCGGCTTTGCCCCGGCCTGGAACAATCTGGCGCTGGCACAGTTTGAAATGGGTCAGTTTGCCGACGCCGCCGAATCCGCCAAAAAAGCGCAGGCTCTGGGCTTTGATGTGCCGGAAGGTTTTCTTGAAGAGCTCAAGGCCAATGGTGTGGCATAAACCACCCCTTGCTTGATGCGTATTTGTCAGGGCCGCTGGAATTTTCCGGCGGCCCTGTGTGTTATGGTTCTTGGCGCCGGGGAAACAGCCTACTTGCCTTCATGTCGGCAACAGTGTTTACGCACGGCGAATGCTCTTTGGTCTTGCTGATGTTGCAGGCTTTGCATTGGGCAGGCCCGACCTTCATTTGCGCCAGCAATAAAAAAGCCCGCCGACAGATGCCAGCGGGCTTTTTGAACGCTCAAAAAATGTGTCAGGCGTTTTCGCCGTCTTCAAGCACGCTGCACAGGGCCGCGCCATTGCTGATCCCTGCCAGGGCGACCTGAAATTTTTCCACATGCTCTGCCGGCAGGCACAGCAGCAACCGGGCTTCAGCCTGATAGTCTTCTTCCGTAAGGCGGGCTTCAAAGGTCGGCAACATGCGGCGCAGGGCATCCAGGTGAGCATAGGCGACAGTCAGCTTCAGGCTTGTTTCCGGCACGCGCTGGCGAAGGGGAATGTCTGCCAGATTTTCGCGCACGCTGTCCTGATAGGCCCGTACCAGGCCGCCTGTACCCAGTTTGACGCCGCCAAACCAGCGGCTCACCACCACGCACAATTCGCCAATGCCGCTGTGCAGCACAATTTGCAGCATGGGTCTGCCTGCGGTACCGTGGGGTTCACCGTCATCGGACGAGCCGATCTGGGCTGTATCCCCTGGCGCGCCAGCGGCATATGCCCAGCAATTGTGTGTAGCATCAGCGTGCTGACGCCGTACCTGCTCCACGAAAGCACGCGCTGTTGCCGCATCGGGCGTGTGGGCGCACTGGGTCAAAAAACGGCTGCGGCGGATAACGATCTCTGTGCTGTGCGGATGCTGCGGTGCAACATCAGGCACGGCATAGCGGGTCATTCGTCGTCACCACATCTTCTACATGCGGCGCGTTGGGCGTCGTTCAAAGGTGGGCAGAATTCGCGGATGCAATCCTTCGCCATGGGGTAGCGCATTGTCAGTTCTTCTGGCTGACCAAGGCGCAGGTCTTCCATATCAAAACCTGGTGAAACAGTGCAGCCAACAAGGGCAAATTCGCTGCCAGGAGCTGGCGTGGCACCAAACCAGCAGCCGCCGGGAATAGTAAACTGCACATGCTGCCCTGCCAGAATGTCGGTGCCAAGCAAAATTTCGCGAGGGTGCCCGTGGGTATCTATGCAGGCCAGGCGCAAGGGGCCGCCAAAGTAGAAATGCCACAATTCATCCTGCCTGATTCGGTGAAGGCGCGAATAGTGCCCCTGCTCAAGCAAAAAGAGAATGGCGGTAGAGACCGGCCTTGGCCCGATAAAACCACAGGGCATTTCATCCGCAGTGAGTATCTGCGGGGCCTCGTAGGTGCGGTGATAAAAACCCCCTTCGGGGTGGGGCCGCATGCCGAAATGAGATATGATTTCTTGGGCGTTCATAGGTACCTTTTAGCTTGTCATAGCGTTCTACGCAACGGTATCAATGAGTAATGGGCGGGCAGCAAAATCATTTTTTTAAAAAAAAGCTTTACAAGAGCAGTGGAATTCTTTAATTAGGAATTGTTCCTGATAAAAATAACTTCTTCACCAAGGAGACAGATGATGAGCACCACACAAGAAAATCTGATGGCGGCCTTTGCCGGCGAATCCCAGGCTAACCGCAAGTATCTTGCCTTTGCACTCGCTGCCGACAAAGAAGGCCTGCATCAGGTTGCCAAGCTGTTCCGCGCCGCAGCGGCAGCAGAAACTGTGCACGCACATGCGCACCTTAAAAATGCCGGCAAAATTGGCAACACTGCGGCTAACCTCAAATCTGCCATTGAAGGTGAAACTTACGAATTCACCACCATGTATCCTGACATGATCAAGCAGGCTCAGGCCGAAGGCATGGGCGCTGTTGCCAAATATTTTGACTTTGCCAATCAGGTGGAAGAAATCCACGCCAATCTGTATAAAAAGGCTCTGGAAAATCCCGCTGAACTTCCCGCCACTGATTATTATGTGTGCAAAGTCTGCGGTTACACCCATGAAGGCCCCTGCGACGCGTGTCCTGTGTGCGGCGGCGGTGCAGCGGCTTTCTTTAAGGTCGAAGACTAATCCGCCCAGCGGGCGAACAAGGGTGCAATCCGTACCATGGCTTGCATTGAAGGCTGGAACAAGGGCTGGTGCCGCAACTGGCGTGTGAACGCCAGCGAAGCGCATGCGTAACTTGCAAGGTGCGCGGCGGCGGCAAGCGATGTTGTCGCAAATTTGCTGACGTGCATGCTTTTGTCGCCTGTTTCCCTCTGAACAGGGCGAACCTTAGCCTGACTTGAGACGCTCAAAATGCGCCGGGCGAAACTGCTGATTTAGTATTCTCAGTTTCACCCGGCGCATTTTTTTGGGTCGCGCAGCAATACTGTTGCTACGCGCACGTAACCGCCTGCGGTCAGACCTTGGCAGAGTGGCCTACTAGGCGCAAAAGGCACCTTTTTGATTTGCAATTTAGCTTGAAAAGGGTCACTATCCGGCTGGTGCGCGGCCCCTCCATTGGCTGGCGTTGCAGCACCCCCTGCGTTGCGGCTGTTGGCTTGCGGCGCTGTCTTCGTTCATTACGTCCGCCTGGAGATCGTTGTTATGCGTCTTCTTGTTCGTCTTAGTCTCCTTGTGCTTCTGCTTGCCGTGGGCGGCATGGTCGCCCTGCCGGGTACTCCCCAGTGCGCCGAAAAGAAAGAAGCCCCCAAAGAAGCCCCCAGTAAGTTTGATGCGCTCAAGCGCTTTAGCCAGGTTCTTGATCTGGTAGAACGCTATTACGTGCGCGATGTGACGCAGGGCGATCTTATAAATGGCGCCGTAAAAGGTATGTTGCAGGGCCTTGACCCGCACTCCACCTTCATGAATGCCGAAGAATACAAAGAAATGCAGGAGACCACTTCCGGCGAATTCTTTGGTATCGGTATAGAAATTTCCATGGAAAACGGTCAGGTTACGGTGGTCACTCCTATTGAGGACACCCCCGCGCACCGGGCTGGGCTCAAGTCTGGCGACATTATCCTGTCTATCAACGGGCAGCCCGCTCAGGAGCTTTCGTTGCAGGAGGTTGTCTCCCGCATCCGTGGCCCCAAAGGGTCGGAAGTGGAACTTGCCATCCTGCATAATGATGCCAAGACCCCGCAGACTGTGCGCATTGTTCGCGACTCTATTCCGCTTATCAGCGTGAAATCCAAAAAGCTTGAAGACGGCTTTTACTGGATTCGCCTCACGCGTTTTTCTGAGCGCACTACCGAAGAGTTGCGCGACGCCCTCAAGGCGGCAGAAAAAGAAGCCAAAAACACCGGCGGCATCAAGGGCATTGTGCTTGACCTGCGCAATAACCCCGGCGGGCTGCTTGATCAGGCTGTGAGCGTTTCTGATACCTTCCTTGATAAGGGCGTCATCGTTTCCATCAAGGGGCGGCGTGATAATACCGACCGCGTGTATGAAGCCAAAAAGCAGAGCGACGATGTCCATGCGCCCATGGTGGTGCTTATCAACGCTGGCTCCGCCTCTGCCTCTGAAATTGTGGCAGGTGCTTTGCGTGACCAAAAGCGCGCTCTCACCGTGGGCGAGCGCTCATTTGGCAAGGGGTCTGTGCAGAATATTATTCCGCTTTCCGACGGCTCTGGCCTCAAGCTTACGGTTGCCCTGTACTACACGCCCAGCGGCAGTTCCATTCAGGCCGAGGGCATTGTGCCTGATGTGGAAGTGCCTTTTGAAGCGCCCCGCACGGATGACAAGGATAATCCCCGTCTGATGGTGCGTGAGCAGGATCTGAATCGACATCTCGAAAACGGCAAGGATAAAAAATCGTCTAAGACCAAGGGCGGCAAGGAAGATGCCGCCGAGCAGCTCGCGCGTGACAATCAGTTGCGCATGGCCCTGCAAATGGTCAAGAGCTTGCCCAAGATGCGGGAAATCAGGAACTAACCCCGTTGCCGCCGCAAGGCGAACGGGCAGGAATAAACAGGCTGTTGCCGTTGCGCGACACAAAGTTATCAAACAGCCCTCCGGGCAGACCCTTGTGGCCTGCCGGGGGGCTGTCTGCATCTGCAAAGCTCGCCGTGGGCGGCATACTGTGGCTTGTGTTCAGTCTGGCTGTATCCTGCTGGGTTCAGCGGCGGCTGGAAGGCCCGACCGCAAAACCACGGGTTGTGTCTGCTGCTATTGCCCCGGGGGTGGTTTCTTCCGGTGCTGCGGCCTCAGGCGTAACGCCTTTTGACAAAGCGGTGGTACTGAACACGCTGGACGCCATGCTGGCGCGTTTGCTCCCATTGGCACTTCCACAGGCTCGTTGGCAGCGGGTTTTTCCGCACAGCGACCGCCAGGGCGAAGCACCACAAGCATCTACATCTCTTGCCGCATCACACCTTGGGGCGGCAGATCCCAACGTTCAAGATGTTCGTCATTTCAGCGTCACCGGCCCTTGTGCGCCCTTGCGCCTTGGTTTGGCGTTGCTTGAAGGGCTGCGCGCGCAAACTGCAACCCTGCAAAGTGCAGGGGCGCGGGTATTTGTGCGCTGGACAGCGCAAGGAACGCTTGAAGTCCTACTCAATGATCTGGTATACTATGTTGTTAGCTTCCCCGGCAGGGAAGGACAGTTGGCGGATCTCGCCCAACCTCTGCCCCCGGCGGCGCTGGCTCTTGTAATTGATGATATGGGGCAAAAGCTTGAGGCGGCAGAAGACATCGCCTCGCTGCCGTATCCAGTGGCAATGTCCATCTGGCCCCGCGCGCCGTTTGCCCGCGAAACCTCTGATATCGCGGCTTCACGGCGGCTCGACAGCCTTATGCATCAGCCCATGGAGGCTCTGCCGCGCACCAGCCACGGCAGACCAGACCCCGGCCCCGGCGCATTGCTCACCAATATGAGCGCGCGGGAAATACAGAAAATTTTTGAAGAAAATCTGCTGGTTTTGCCCATGGCTATCGGCTTCAACAATCACATGGGGTCGGCCTTTACGGGTGATATTTCGCTGTGCAGAATAGTGTGCGGCATGCTTGAAGGGCGCGGCCTGGCTGTGCTGGATAGTGTGACGCGCCCTGACCCCCAGTTGGTAGTAGCAGCCAGAGAGGCGGGGTTGGTTGCTCTTGCACGCGATGTTTTTCTGGATACGCACCGCAACCCTGC
>QKDT01000040.1 GCA_003251995.1 Desulfovibrio desulfuricans | reverse complement strand
GGTTGGCGTTGAGCGGGTCTGTTCTTGTGTCCACATGGCAGAAATGATACCATGTTTAAAGCCGCTCAGAAGGGTGGTTTGATGATTTTTTTAACAACGATTTGTCGTGGTTGTTTGTGCCCAGTCTGGCTTGTAGCACTACGTTGCAACGGCTGGGTCGCCCCGGCGCGTCCTTTATAGCGTCAGCGCAAACTGTATGCCCAACTTTCAAGGAGATTCCATGTCGGATCTGCGTACCCCCCTCACCGCCTGGCACGAGGCGCATGGCGCTAAAATGGCCCCTTTTGCCGGGTGGCTCATGCCTATTCAATACGAGGGTATTATTGTCGAGCATCAGCACACCCGCCAGCATGCTGGTCTTTTTGACATATGCCATATGGGCGAGTTTCTTATTGAAGGCCCCGGTGCGGACGAGGCCTTGAGCAAGGCCGTCAGCCACAATCTCCAGACCCTCGCCCCCGGTAAGTGCCGCTACGGCTTTTTGCTCAATGATAAGGGCGGCGTGCTGGACGACGGCATCATTTACCGCTTTGGCCCTGACTCCTTCATGGCTGTGGTCAATGCCGCCTGCGCCGACAACGATTTTGCCGTGCTGCGCGCCCGCTTGCCCGAAAGCGTTAAAATGACCGATATTTCTGCCGAGACCGGCAAGATCGACCTGCAAGGGCCGGATTCGCTGGACGTGCTTGAAAAGCTGCTGGGCCAGAATTTTCATGACCTCGGCTACTTTGGTTTTCGCAAAACCACCTGGCAGGGAACACCCCTGCTGGTGAGCCGCACCGGTTACACCGGCGAACTCGGATACGAGCTGTATATCGCCACCTCTGAAACAGAAAACTTCTGGAAAGCCCTGCTGGCGGACGAACGTGTCAAGCCCGTGGGCCTTGGTGCGCGCGACACCCTCCGCCTTGAAGCCGGCCTGCCTTTGTATGGGCATGACCTGGACGAAAATCATAGCCCCGCCGAAGCTGGTATGGGCCGCATGATGACCAGCACCGCCGAGTACGTGGGCCGCGAAGGCGCGCAGAATATCGCCGAAGTGTTGGTGCCCCTGCGTATTGATGGTCGCCGCGCCGCTCGTCATGGCGATGTGGTGGCCCTTGCGGACGGCAGTGAAGTGGGGCATGTCACCAGCGGATCGTTTGCGCCCTCGCTTGGGTATGTGATCGCCTTTGCCTGGGTAAAGGCCGCGCATGCCGAGGCCGAAAATTTTGTGGTTCGCGCCGCCAGAACGGAGCTGCCCGCCACGCGGGTTGAAGCGCCGTTTTACACAGAAGGCACCGCGCGTAAAAAACTGGCCTGATACGGTCGTTGTCCCGCGCGGGCAATCCCGCAGGGCGGCGTAATTTTTATAACGATTGAACCCAATTTTTCAGGAGTTTGCACATGGCTACCAATCCCGCCGATATTCTGTACAGCACCAGCCACGAATGGGCCCGCATCGAAGGCGACGAGGCCGTTATCGGCATCACCAGCTTTGCTCAGGAATCCCTTGGCGACATCACCTATGTGGAACTGCCCCCCGTGGGCGACCAGATTTCTGAAGACAAGGAATTCGGCTCTGTGGAATCGGTCAAGGCCGCCAGTGATCTGATCTCGCCCGTGACTGGCGAAGTGGTTGCCGTGAACGAAGCCCTAGAAAATACCCCTGAGCTGTGCAACAGCGATCCCTTTGGCGAGGGCTGGATTGTGCGCGTCAAGTTGGGCCACAAGCCCAGCGGCCTTATGGACGCGGCGGCGTACGAGGCGCATTGCGCCACGGAAAAGCATTAATCCGTCATGCGCGTCTTTTCGGTTCCGGCTGCGTCAGACAATTTTTTTATTTCGGTCGAGTACCTAAGAGTACGCCACCTGCATAAAAAAATCGTCTTCCTTGCCGGAATCGAAAATCCACAGCATGCCGTTTGACACGGGTCGCGCTGTTTAACAGCGTTGCCCATGTATGATTTTGGGCTGACAGAGCGGTTGCACAATGCTGCACTGCAAACATAATAGCCTGAAATTTTTTCTTTCGCCCCGGCTGGAGCAACGTCGTACAACGACGGGCTCCAGCCGGAGTCCCTTTCACAGCGGCTGCCGTCGCACAAGTGCTACAACGCTTTCGGCGGCAAGGAGCTAATATGCCATACATTCCCCATACGCCGGAAGAGTTGCATGAAATGCTCTCCGTAGTTGGTGTGCGCAGTCTGGATGAGCTTTTTTCCGACATCCCTTCCAGCATGCGCCCCCAGAGCTTTGAGCTGCCCAAGGGGCAGAGCGAGGCCTCTGTCTGCGGATACCTTGAAGCGCTGGCAGCCAAAAACTGCCCCGGTCATGTGTCCTTTTTGGGCGCGGGCTTTTATAACCACGACATCCCCAAGGCTGTGGACGCACTCTCTGGTCGCAGCGAATTCTATACCGCCTACACCCCCTATCAGGCTGAATGCTCGCAGGGCACCCTGCAGGCCATTTTTGAGTTTCAGACCGCCGTCAGCCGCCTGATGGAGATGGATTGCGGCAATGCCTCCGTGTACGACGGCGGCACCGCCATCTTTGAAGCCGCCATGATGGCTGTGCGTTCCACGCGCCGCCGTCTGCTGGTGGTGGACGAGGCCGTTAACCCCATCTGGCGCGCCATGCTGGGATCTTACGTTTCCAGCCTTGATCTGGAAATCAAAACGGTCGCCCATCAGAATGGTTGCAGCAGCATGGACGGCCTCATGGACGCCATTGATGACAAATGCGCTGCCGTGATTGTGCAGAACCCCAACTTTTTTGGCGCGGTGGCAGACTACACAGC
>QKDT01000124.1 GCA_003251995.1 Desulfovibrio desulfuricans | reverse complement strand
GCGTTGGCGTACACGCCAGCACGGCAATCAATCATTCCCCCGCCATACATCCCCAATTATCTCCCAGCCCTATCTCTGCCCTCATGTAACAAGAGTATTACCTGCACGATAATTTTTTTACCCCTAATTTAGTTAAAAAAGGGATTTTTTTTCATAACATACTTGTGCTCTTGATTGTTTTTTATCCTGATATTAAAAGGATGCTAATAGGTAACTCAACATAAGGCAAAATTTGTCAGTCTTGCATCTTAGCTAATAAATGCAGACAGCTTGAATGCTGTCGCGGCGAAGTCCAAAACCGCTGCTGTTGAAATCTCTGACACAATCAGCGCTGGCGGCTTACGGGCAAACTACATCCCTGAACCGTCGCGGTGGAATGCTAGCAACAACCTGCATATGAACAGCAAACAGTTAACCCACTCCCTTTTGTGCCTGCTTGATACGTTGAGCGGGCGACCGACTTTTCTCGCCATACGGCGAGGTCTGTTCATTGTTTTGCCGCTCATCATGATCGGCTCTTTTACGCTGTTGCTGCGCAATCTGCCTTTTGAGGCCACGCAAAGGGCCTTTGATGCCCTGGTTGGCCCAGTAGGCGTGCGAGCTTGCGACAACCTGATTGCTGGCACCTTTGGCATCGCTGCCCTTGCGCTAGCCTGCGCTCTGGGTGGAGCCAGCGCCATGCGCGCCACCATGAACAACCCAACAACCCCCACCATAAGCCCCATGCTGGGTTCGCTGGTGGTTCTCTCCTGCTTTTTTATCATCGTAGCCCCTAACGAAACACACTCCTGGGTCACTGCATTTTCCATGGACAGGGGCCTACTGCTTGCCATGTGCGTTGCCTTGGCAGGCAGCGCCGTTTTTGTGCGTCTTGCGCGCTACCGAGCGCTTCACTTGCCGGAAGAAGTAGCGGGAAATGATCCCGTTGTACGCGATGTGGTAACGGTTATGCCCGCCGCCATGATCACAATTTTGCTGTTTGCGCTGATCCGCCTGATATTGGCACTGGTAGGCGTAGCAAACCTGGACGAGGCAACAGGCAAGCTGCTTACCCTGCCTTTTCAACACAGCGGCAAAGGCCTTGGCTTTGGCCTGCTCTATAGCATCACATCCCAAATACTGTGGTTTTTTGGTGCGCATGGGCCAAACGTGCTCAATTCTGTGGATATGAGTATCCTCACCCCATCAGGCATGGCCAATGCAAAGGCCATAATAAACGGCACCGATCAGCCATTTGTGTTTACAAAAGTATTTTTTGACACGTTTACGCGCCTGGGCGGTTCTGGCTCTACCCTTGCTTTGTGCTTTGCCATTTTTGTGCGTTGCCGCGACTGGGGCATGAAAAAAATCTGTTTACTGGCCCTTGTTCCGGCCCTCTGCAACGTTAACGAACCGCTTATTTTCGGCATACCACTGGTTCTGAACCCGGCATTTGCCATCCCCTTTCTGCTGGTGCCAGCAGTGCAGACCGTGGTGGCCTATGCTGCCACCGTTGTTGGTTTTGTACCCTACACCACGGCGGGGGTTGCCTGGACAATCCCCCCCCTGATCAGCGGTTATGTTGCCACAGGCAGTATCAACGGCTCTATTCTTCAGGCAGTTAACCTAGCGCTTGGTTTTTTTCTCTACCTGCCGTTCGTGGCCCTCTCTGATGCTGTGCGCGAAAAGCACGGCAAGCAGGTGATGCAGGATTTGCAGGAAATAGCCAGCCGCTGTGATTCAGGCTCACCCGAAAACCGCAAGTGTCTGAACCTTCCTGGTGAAATGGGTCGCCTGGCCCATACGCTTGCCACAGACCTTGAGCGTACGCTTAACGCAACAGTCATAAACCAGCTTTATATTGTGTTTCAGCCGCAGTGCAATCATACGGCAAAACGCGTGGCTGGCGTTGAGGCCCTGTTGCGATGGGATCACCCGATATACGGCCCGGTGGCCCCGCCCATTATCGTTGCTCTTGCTGAAGACATGAACCTTATTGACCGGCTGGGCCAGTTTATTCTGACAGAAGCCTGCAAACAGCGTGCGGCCTGGAGTGCGGCTGTTCCCCCCGACCTTGTTATCGCAGTCAACATAACACCACGGCAATTACGCAACGCCAACTTTGCCCAAATGGTACTTGGCACCCTGCATGCTCAGGGCCTTTCGCCTACCCAGCTTGAGCTGGAAATTACAGAATCTTCCATACTGGAACCGGACGCACATACAATTGATTTGCTCAGACGGCTGCGCGTGTTGGGGGTGCGCCTTGCCATTGACGATTTTGGCATGGGGCACACATCGCTGCGGTATCTTCGCGCTTTTCCTGTCACAACAGTCAAAGTTGACCGATCGCTCACAGAATGCTTGAACAGCAATGTGCAGGAGCAGATTGTTCGCAGTATTCTGGATTTAAGCCATTGCCTACGCATTTCCACTGTGGTGGAAGGTGTGGAAGACGAAGAACAGTTACGCATATTTACAGGCATCGGCTACGAGACCTTTCAGGGGTATTACTTCAGCCGCCCGGTTTCCGGCAGCGCGTGCCTGGACTTTGTACGCCAGTACAACAGGCAATAACATCTGGCTGCTTAATGCCTGCCATCTTTCTGCACTCCATTATTGCATCCAGCCCACGCAAAAGGCCCCGGTAGAAGCCGGGGCCTGAATCGCTAAATCCTTGCACTTGCAATTTTTACCGCGCATAGCTCTACCGGACGAACAGAATACCACCCGCCGGAGCTACCACGTTACGTATTTATAGAGGCTTCGTCCTCAATTTTTTGCAGCAGGGTTGCGCAAAAACTGTCC
>QKDT01000065.1 GCA_003251995.1 Desulfovibrio desulfuricans | reverse complement strand
TGTCGCCCCTGCCGCAAGAGCCTTTGGCACATCTTCTTTAAAATCATCCGGGGTATGCCCGGGCATACCTGGCAACAGTTGCACCACAAGCTTCAGCCCTGCAGCCCGCACCTGCGCGCAGGCTGACAGCGCAGTGCTGCCGTCGTAGCCCCGGCGTGAGGACGCAAGCGCACTGTCGGCAAAACTTTGTACGCCAAGCTCCACTACGCCGCAGCCCGCAGCGCGCAACCGCGCCAGTATGCTGGCGTCTACCCTGTCCGGGCGGGTAGAACAGCGGAATGAACTGATCCACCCCTGTTGCAGAGCTTCATGGGCCAGATCAAGGCAGGCGGACAGATCTTTTTCGGGCAGGGCTGTGAACGTGCCCCCGTAAAATGCCAGCTCCGCAGCGGGAAGACCGTTTTTATGGCGCTCACGCAAACTTTCCCGGGCAGTAAGCAGCAGGGCATCTACGCCTGTAGCACCCGGATGGTCGCTGGTTTCAGGGGGCTGGCAATCGCCAATTCCGGTTTGCACATCCTGCGCGCAAAAAACGCAACGCACGGGGCATCCCCTGAAGGGCAAAAATACCGGCACAACAGCCTGTTTTTGCTCCCCACCACGCCGAATCCAGGCGAAATTGAGGGGTACCGTGTTCTCATCCTCCTGCACCTTGTCAACCAATTGCGGCGCAAGGGAGGCAGATTCGACACAGGTTTGCAAGGGAGCAGCCCCCTCGGAAAGAGGAGAAAAAGCGCCCGAAAGAGGTGTAGATAAAAACTTTTTTTTGATGGGCATTATGGCTCGCTAACTGTGAAACCGTGCATAGAGCGCGTTAAGCGGAAATAACATGCAGACTATTTTTTTAAAAAAAACCTTGCTCTGCCTGTAAGTTGCGTGTATTTTACACAAAAGTTCCGTTTGTGTGAAGCTGACAAACATTGCTGCGGGGCATCAGGGACACTGGGTTCCACTCAGCCATACCAGCGCACTGCGCCGGAGAGCACTATGAAGAAGACACTGACCAAAGCGGACATCGTGGAGGCCATCTACGAAGAAACGGACAAGAACCGCGTAGATGTTAAGAACGTGGTAGAAAAACTGTTGGAGATCATGAAGGTCGCCATCAAAAAAGACCGGGCGCTGCTTATCAGCGGCTTCGGCAAGTTTGAGTGTTATGACAAGGCCTCCCGCAAGGGCCGCAACCCCAAGACAGATGAAACCATCACCCTGCCGCCGCGCAAGGTTATGGTGTTTCGCCTCTCGCGCAAGCTTCGCGCAGAGCTGAACCCCTAGGCTAACTCAGAGCCTCGGCAGCATTGGCATGCCGGTGGGGGCGCGTGTGACGCGTTTCTTGTCGTGCGCGCTTTTTTCTTTGCCTGGGGATATGAATCAACAAACCTTCCGGCTCGGCATAAACCTGCCGCGCCGGTGGATTTGTTTTACCCTTCCGCCAGGATTGTAAGACAACGATTGAATCAATCTGGGGATATGCAGCACCACAGTGGAACTGTCACGGATGCGGAATCTCTCACCCCGCAAATGCGGAAGAATCTAGGCTGACGCCAGCGCGGCGGGCATGTCCACGCCGTCCAACGGGAGTCGCACATGCTTTTTAACTCGTACACCTTCCTTTTTGCATTTCTCCCCCTGCTACTGATCTGCTGGCGACTGGCCCAGAGCTATGGCCCCACTGGGCTTGCGCTGGTTCTGCTGGCATTTTCGGTTGTGTTTTACGGGCTGTGGGGCTTGCCTTTCCTTATTTTGCTGGCGGTCATTCTGGGCATGAACTACGCCTTTGCCCTTTCTTTGGCTGCGCCGGCAACAGAGCCAACGCAAGATTTCACATCCGCCGAGAGTCTTGGCGACGCCTCCAAAAGCAATGGCGAACAGGCCTGCCTGTGCGGGACGCGTAAAAAATCGGGCTGCCGGTTCCACCTGAGCCGCCAGGGATTGCTGATTCTTGCCCTGGTGCTCAACCTGCTGCCCCTGCTGTGGTTCAAATATTCTGCATTTCTGGCGCAGAACCTGGGGGCGCTGCTGCACACGCAGTGGCACTTCACCCCGCCTGGGCTGCCTCTTGGTATTTCATTTTATACGTTCATTCAGATTGCCTGGCTTGTCAGCGTATACCGGGGGCAGGTAACGCCCCAGGGCTTTACGCGGCACGCGCTGTTCTCCGCCTGTTTCCCTTACGTTATTTCCGGCCCCATTGTTCGGTATGAACAGATCGGGCCACAGCTCGACACTCTTGCCCCCACCACCGCTGAAAATCTTGCGCAGGGATTTACGCTTTTTACCATCGGCATGGTCAAAAAAGTTTTGCTGGCCGACAGCATTGCCATGTACGCCGACTCTGTGTTCAACGCGGCAGAAAAGGCCTTTCCCCTCAGCGGCGCAGAAGCGTGGCTGGGTTCATTGTGCTATACCTTCCAGTTGTATTTTGACTTTTCGGGCTACACAGACATGGCTATCGGCCTTGCACTCATGCTTGGGCTGCGGCTGCCCGAAAACTTTGACTCCCCCTACAAATCCACCGGTATTGTGGATTTTTGGCGGCGCTGGCACATCACGCTCAGCTCGTGGCTGCGCGATTTTCTGTACATCCCCCTTGGCGGCAACCGTAAGGGGCGGCTCATGCAGTACCGCAACCTGTTTTTGACCATGCTTATAGGTGGCGCGTGGCACGGCGCAGGTTGGACGTTTATTGTCTGGGGCGCGCTGCACGGCATGATGCTGAGCATCAACCATTTCTTCCGCGCCTGCATCAAGGGTAAAACGCTGGAACGTGTGCTGGCGCTGGCGCCCCT
>QKDT01000154.1 GCA_003251995.1 Desulfovibrio desulfuricans | reverse complement strand
GCACGCTTTCCATTATTGCGGGCTGCTCCTCTGGTGTGGAGCCGCTGTTTGCCCTGTGCTTTACCCGCAACATCCTTGATGGCGAGCGCCTTGTGGAGGTGAACCCCCACTTTGAGGCGGCCCTTGCCGATGCCGGGCTTTTTAGCCACGAGCTTATGGATGCAGTGGTCGCCAAGGGCTCCATTCAGGAGCTGGACTACCTGCCCGCCAATCTGCGCAAGGTCTTTGTTACGGCTATGGATATCGCCCCGGTATGGCATCTGCGTATGCAGGCGGCCTTTCAGCGGCATACAGACAATGCCGTGTCCAAGACCGTTAACCTTACTAACAGCGCAACAGAACAGGATATCTTTGATATCTACTGGCTGGCATATCAGGAAGGCTGCAAGGGCGTTACCGTATACCGCGACGGCTGCAAGAGCATTCAGGTGCTGGCAACTGGCGAAGGCCAAAAGAAAATGGACGGCGAAGGCAACCCGGCCCCCGCACAGGCTGATGCGGCTGCCGCCGGGCATGCTGGCGCTGGCGTGCGCAAACGGCCCGACATTGTGTGGGGCTTTACGCAAAAAGTGCCCACCGGGCTTGGCGTGATGTACCTCACAGTCAACGAGGTGGACGGTCAACCCTTTGAAGTTTTTGCCACCATTGGCAAGTCTGGTCGTTCCATCACCGCCAAGGCCGAGGCCATCGGGCGGCTGGTGTCGCTGGCCTTGCGCTCTGGCGTGCAGGTGCGCGATGTTGTGGCCCAGATCAAGGGTATCGGCGGCGAGCACCCCGTGTTTCGCGGCAAGGGGCTGTTGCTCTCCATCCCCGATGCCATCGCCTGGGTGCTGGAAAAGCGTTACCTCAAGGATGAACACCTTGGCGACGTCAACGACATTCAGGAGCAGAAATGCCCGGAATGCGGCGAACCGCTGGTTTTTCAGGAGGGCTGCCTCATCTGCCCCGGCTGCGGTTTTTCCCGCTGCGGATAGCTGTCAAAGCTGATTAAGATTACGGTGCCTTGCGGGAAAGGGCGCTCTTTTGTACAAGAGGCTCTTTCCCGCACTGCTATTTTACAGGCGATTTTGCATCATGAAATGGATTACGCATCAGGCCACGGCTGTGGCGGCGGCGCTGGCGCTGCATCTTCCCTGGGAGGGCGTGGCGGCGGCTTGCGCGGGCGCTGTGCTGCCCGATGTGCTTGATCAGCGCATCGCCGGGCTTGCCCCTACCCGCAGGGGCCGCCAAAAAGTATTTAATGCCATTCACAGGGGAACAACCCACTGGTTTGGCTGGTGGTTGGCTGTTTGCGTGGCGGCCTTTGCGCTGTCGCCCGCCAACCTTGGCACCTTGGGGCGAGATGCCCTGCTGGGGCTTGGCTTTGGCGGTCTGAGCCATGTGCTGCTGGATATGCTGACCCCCTCCGGGGTGCCGCTGACGCCGTTTTCACGCAAGAACAAGATTTCGCTCAATCTTTGCTCTACGGGCAGCCTGGGTGAATACTGCTTTCTGGCCTGTGTGGCGGGTGCCACGTGGCTGTTTTTTCATGAAGACCTGCTGCGCTTGTCACGCAAGCTCGGGCATGGAAGCTGGTTTTGACAAGGCACCCTTAGCACATAAGTGTATTTTGACCTGGAAATCCCTTGCTGTTTGGTGTGGTAACGCGGTCTTGAAAAATTTTCGCCTCGGCTTGTACCGGTCAGGGAGCGTATCTGCACAAAGCAGAAGCAGAGGGATTTGGCGGCCTGGTGATACACCCCGGTATACCGTGGCCCTCCGCAACATGTCTTAATTATTACGGCTCTAGCCGAACGGCAGACTGATGCTGGTTAAAATTTTTTTTACTCCTTTGCTCATCCTTTTGTGCCTGCTGGCGGTTCGTCGCTGGGGCTCGTTTGTGGGCGGCGTCATTGTGGGTTTGCCGCTCATCTCCGGCCCGGTTTCGTTTTTTCTCACGCTGGAGCAAGGCGCGGCCTTTTCTGCCACGGCCTCATTCAACACCTTGCTGGGGGTGCTTGCCTGCACCACAGCGGCGCTCATCTACCCCTGGCTGGCGGCCTGGGGCATGCCCTGGTTTGTGGCCCTGCCCGCGGCCTTGTGCGGATTTTTTGGTGGGGGGTGGGTTGTGCTGCGCCTGCCGTTTACTCCGCTATGGGCACTGGCGCTCTCAATGCTTTGCCCTGTAGTGGTGCTAGCCTGCCTGCCGCGAGTTGTGCCCCATACCGGTACCAGCCATGCCATGCCCGCGCGCGTGCGCGTACCCGTGCAGATGGCCTGCGGTGCTGGGCTGGTGTTGGCAGTGACGGAAGCCGCCCGCTGGCTTGGCCCTGGCTGGAGCGGCGTGCTCATGTTCTTTCCCGTCATGATCTGTTCCATCGTGCCCTTTGCTCATGCCGCACTAGGGGCGGCTGCGGTGGTGAGCATTTTTCGCGGCATCATGGCGGGGTGGTTTGGCTGCATAGCCTTTGCGGCGGTGGTGATGACCGGAGTGGAGCATCTGCCCCTGTGGTTGTGCTATAGCCTTGCCACGGCGGCGGCCCTGCTGGCGAGCGCGGCGGTTTCTTTGCTGGAGCGGTGGTTGCAGCAAAAGCATGCCGTGAGCAAAGGGGCAGAATCCTAGCCCGCAGCTTGGCCCAAGTAGTTTTCGCTTCTGATTGAAAAGGATTCCACTATCCCTGGTGGGGATAATCTTTCCATGCCGACGCATTCATGAGCATTGGGAAGTCCTCTGCCTGTGGTGCGGGGCAAGAAAAGAATCCTGCCTTTTTTGAAGGTGAGAGGCCGCATCTGGAAAATGAAATGCGGAGGTAGAACCTTTTCATAAAAGC
>QKDT01000405.1 GCA_003251995.1 Desulfovibrio desulfuricans | reverse complement strand
GCGGGCTGCTGCACATACTGCGCGCTTTCAGTGTGGATCACCTGCTGGAGAATGGTCGCGATGGCACCGGGCACTGGGGTGAACTGTGGAGCCTGGCGCGCAAGGCACACCACAGCCGCCCCCTGGTTCGCGGCGATATACTTGCCATGGGCGACCCCACACTGGGGTTGCGGCTGGAGATTCTGCACCCGCCGCTGGACGAGGAAGACGATTGGCAGGGTAATGACGCCTCAGTGGTGGCCCGTTTAACGCAGCATGGTCGGGGGCTGGCCCTGTTTTTGGGCGATGCGGAAGGCCCCGTACTGCGCCGTTTGCTTGAAAACGGCGATGATCTGCGGGCCGAAGTTATTGTTGCCCCGCACCACGGTTCCGTAACGGGATTTTTACGAAAATTTTACGCGGCGGTGCAACCAACGGTTGTGGCAGCCTCGTGCGGATTTTTCAACCGTTACGGCTACCCTTCGCACCAACTGCGA
Organism: Desulfovibrio desulfuricans; assembly: GCA_003251995.1. GTDB lineage: Bacteria > Desulfobacterota > Desulfovibrionia > Desulfovibrionales > Desulfovibrionaceae > Desulfovibrio > Desulfovibrio desulfuricans_B. The sequence continues at coordinate 2,334 of QKDT01000405.1, read as the reverse complement.
GCGTGGTGCGACGCTGCCGGGGTTCCCCTTCTCTACACGGGACGCGACGGCGCAGTGCAGTTTGTATGGCCTGCGCGCGGCACGGGCTTTGGCCCGCCAGCCGTCACCACAGCGCGCCCCAGAGCAAAAATAACACCCCGGTAACCCACAATGGGCAACCGGGGTGCATCAGGAGGAACAATACCGTCTCTTGCGAGTTTAGAAACTATTTCTTCAGCCAGGACTCAACCAGTTTGGGATTTTCTTTCATAAACCGGCGGGCATTTTTCAGCGGATCAGTGCCCTTTTCCTGATTCCAGTCCATGAGCATCTGGAGCTGACTCGGATCTTCGTAGCGGAATTTGGTCAGGAAGGCCCAAGCAGAGGGATGGTCTTTTTTCAGCTCCTTGTTCCCAACCTTGAAGATGCCTTCTTCCTTGCCCAGGCTACCCTTGGGATCGTCCAGGTAATGCAGGGGCCAGCGACCAAACATCCAGTGGGGTGACCAGGCCGTTACCACAATCCACTCCTTCTTGCGAATCGCCTCGGCAAGACTGGAGGTCATGATAGCACCGCTGCCTTCCACAAGCTGCATATGCTTGATGCCGTAATCCTTGATTGCTTTTTCCGTAAGCTGCATCAGGCCGGAACCGGGATCAATGCCCACTATGCGCCCTTTGAACTTATCCGCATTGGCGTCCAGTTCATCAATGGACTTGATCGGCACATAGTCCGGCACTGCCAGGCCCAGGCGTGCGCCGCCCACGAGCTTGCCAAGCATTTCCACCTGATTTTTCACCTTGCCGTACATGGCGGCGTGCGTATCTGGCAACCAGGCAGTAACCATGGCGTCTGCATCGCCGCTGGCAAGGCTTGTCCACAAAATGGGCTGGGTTACGGGCAGCAATTCCACCTTATAGCCAAGCTTGTCTTCCAGCACTGCCTTGGCAAGATTGCTGGAGGCAGTGGCGCAATCCCACTCCACATAGACGATCTTCAGCGTTTTATCTTCTTTGGTTGTGGCGCCAGCCAGAACAGGCAGCGCCAACAGAGCCATCATTGCAAAAACCGTGATAAAAAGTCTGCGCGTCATTGCGTCCTCCTTTCTAGTTTTGTCCGGCGCTTTTGTGCGCCAAAGCACGAAAAAGGCGATCAAGAGTGATTGCCACGATCACAATTCCAAGCCCGGCTTCAAAGCCATTACCTATCTGCAAACGCTGGATGGCCTTCCAGACTTCGCCACCAAGCCCTCGCGCGCCAATCATGGCGGCAATAACCGCCATTGAAAGCGCAAGCATGATGGTTTGATTTACGCCAGCCACAATGGTGGGCATGGCAAGGGGCAACTCAAGCTTGCGCAGACGCTGCACACGCGTAAGGCCAAATGCCTCGGCGCATTCCACCAGGTCTGCGGGAATTTGCCTGATGCCCAGGCAGGTAAGGCGGATAGCAGGCGGAACGGAAAAAACCACCGTAGCCACCACGGCGCTTACCTTGCCAATGCCAAAAAAGGGAATTGCCGGGATAAGATACACAAATGCGGGCATGGTCTGCATAACATCCAGCACGGGCATGATGATACCCCGCCCCCATGGAGAAACTGCCGCAAGGATGCCGCAGGGAACCCCCAGCAGTACCGATAGCAGCGTGGCAGAAAGCACCAGAGCAAGCGTGCTCATGGTGGGCTCCCACAAACCAAGATTCCACAGCAGGGCAAAGCCCAGCATGGCAAAAGAAGGCAACTTCACACTGCGCGTGGCCCACCAGCACACAAGCCCCAGCAGAAGGATGAACAGCCAGGGTTGGGGCAACATCAACAGTTTTTCAAACCCGTCCAGCAATGTGCCCATTGCCGCAGAGCCAGCCCGGGTAAAGTCTGAGAAGTTTTCCACCAAAAAATCAACGGAGGCGTCGATACTTTCGGCCAGAGGAATTTTAGGCAGCAGCATTTACGCTTCCCCCTTCCGTACCCTCAACCATTGCAGCCAGCAGCAGGCCGCGCACTATGACGCCCTGGAGGCGTCGCCGTTCGTCAACAACGGCAAGCGGGTAGGGAAGGCCCGCCATTATTGGCATTACATCGGCGATGGGTGTGGAGGGGGACACAGTGGCGATATCCCGCTGGGTGATAGCGGCTATATCTTTTTTGCCCTCGGCAACCATGCGCTCGGCATCCACAGCATACAAAATACCCGCAAAATGGCGATTTTCATCAAGGACAAACAACGAGCTTATGGAGTGAGCCGCCATTTTGCGCAGCACAGAATGCGGCCCGTCCAGGCCAAGCACGGCCCAGTCTTCAGAGCGCTTCATAATGCCGCCCGCCGTGAGTACATGGGTCACATCGGCAGAGGC
>QKDT01000232.1 GCA_003251995.1 Desulfovibrio desulfuricans | reverse complement strand
AGTAAATTCTCTTGTTCATGAAATTTCCTTACCTTAGTCGTTGTCGCTGTCGTCTGCTGCGGCCACTTCCTGCTGAAGAGCACGCGCGCGTTTGAGGAGCAGTTCAAGCTGAATATCCACGCCAATAACGCCCTTGATATTGTCTTTTTCATCCGTAACCGCGCATGAAACGGTAATGATGAGCTTGCTCGTAAAGTGCGACTGGTACACATCCATGATGTGCAGATCGCCGGTTTTCATGGGCATCTTGAACCATTCGCGCTGCGAAAAATCGTAGCCGATGGGCAGGGCCTCGTAGGTTTCCTTGTACACAGGGTCGGTAATAGCCGAGCACCGCAGTTTGCCTTGGTCGTCGGTAAGGTAGCAGTACTGGATGAAGGGATATTCGCGCACAAATTCGTCAAGCCGCGAGCAGGCATGTTTGCTGAAATCCAGCAAATCCTTGCTGCGGGCAAGGCGAATGATGATGTTGGCTGAAAGTTCGCCAGCCAGTTGCTTCATATGGTCGTATTCGGAGGCGAAGAGCTCGGGCATGAAACGCTGCACCAGAGCTTCCATTTCTTCGTGCGAGAAGCTGGTGGTACGGCCCGTTTCTTCGTACACCGCCATGATGGCGTCGTATATCTGGCCCACCGCGGGGTGCTTTTTGGACACCTGCTGGTTGTTGGGCAGATGCAGGTTGGCGTTGATCCAGTAGGCAACGCCAGCGCGGCCCGTCTTGTCGGTGATGATGATGGGTACCGGGCGACCAAGCAGATGATTGGTGTCGAAGATATTGTAGATCTCTTCGTTCTTTGCCAGGCCGTCCGCGTGTACGCCAGCACTGGTGGCGTTGAAGTCGCGGCCCACAAAGGGGTAGTTGTGGGGGATGCGGTAGTGCAGCTCGTTTTCAAAAAACTCCGCAACTTCACTCAAAATGGTGGTGTCTGCGGCGGCATCGTCGCCCGTAAGCGAAATGTATTCCACCAGCAGGGCCTCAAGCGGGGTATTGCCCGTGCGTTCACCAAAGCCAAACAGGGTGCTGTTGACCGCGCCGCAGCCATACAGCCACGCGGTAACGCCGTTGACCAGCACCTTGTGGAAGTCGTTGTGACCATGCCATTCAAGCCACTGACCAGGCACGCCAGCCTCGTCGGTAAAGCAGCGCACTATGCGCTGCACCGAGCGGGGCAGGGCCGCGCCGGGATAGGGCACACCATAGCCCATGGTGTCGCACAGGCGGATTTTGACCGGCATGCCGCTCTGGCGCGAAAGCTCCATGAGCCGCTGTGCCAGAGGCAGGCAAAAGCCGTAGATGTCGGCTCTGGTTACGTCCTCAAAGTGGCAGCGGGGGATAATGCCCCATTCCAGTGCCTGCTCAGCCATGCCCACATACATATCCATGGCCTGCTGGCGGGTCTTGCCCAGCTTGAGAAAAATATGGTAGTCCGAAACGCTGGTGAGCATGCCGGTTTCGTCAAATTCCATATCTCGGGCAAGCTTGAGATCGTCCTTGGTGGCGCGAATCCAGGCCGTTACACGTGGAAAACGGTAGCCTCTGGCGCGGCACACATCTATGCATTTGCGATCTTTTGCCGAATAAAGAAAAAATTCAGAAGCCGTGATAAGCCCGGTTTTTCCGCCCAATCGGTGCAGAAAATCGAACATTTTGGCTACTTGCTTGACCGTATAGGGGGGACGGGCCTGCTGACCATCGCGAAAGGTCGTGTCGGTAATACGCATTTGCTCTGCCGGTCGGGGTGACAGCAGCACTTCGTCAAACGAGGTGCGGCAAACGCTTGAATAAGGGAAAAGCTCACGGTAGAGCTGCGGTTTTTCCGGCTCCTGCAGTGCCAGGGTACGGCTGCCTCCAGTTTGGTGAATAATGTTGCTCATTGGGTGTCCGCCCTGCTCGCGCAATGCGCGTGGTAAAAATTGTTGCCGTAAGCCGCTAATATAGCCGTTTACAGCCCCTGCGTCCAGTGTGCCGGGCGTTGCGGCCCCGGCAGTACTTGCCAGAAGGGCAAAAATAAAGGAATGTCTTGGGCTGCAAGCGCGACGGTCTATGGGAGAGCGGACGCGCTTTTTCTTGAAGGAGCGGGCATGTCTGATTGTGTGCGCTACCCGGCGCCGGGTTGCGTGGTGGAATATATGGAAGGCAATGCGGTGCAGATTGCCCTGGTCACAGAAGAGGCCGGGGGACGGCTGCGGCTGCTGTTGCCCAACAGAAGGGAAACCCGGCTCAATTCTTCGCGTCTGCTGCCCTGGATCGGGCCGCTGCACGGCGCGGACATGGGGCGGGAAGACGCCGTGCGCGTGCTTGAAGCGCATAGAAAGAATCGCGAAGACATGGCTGCCCAAACCCCCGTCATGGACGTGTGGGAACTCGCCCAGGGCGAGGTGGAAGCGGCCCCCGCAAGCTGGTTTGCAGAGCTTTTTGAAAGCGATCCCACCGCTGATCATATTGCCGCCTACGGGCGCGCCCTGCTGGCATGCAAAAGCCATTTTCGCTTTCAGCCGCCGGATTTTCAGGTTTTTTCAGCCGATATGGTTGAAAAGCGCATGGCGGAAGAAAAAATCCGCCTGGAGCGCGAATCGCTCATCGCAGGCGGTGCCGCATTTTTGCGCCTGTTGTGGGATGTGGCCTGCCGCAAGCGCGAGTTGCCCCAACCCCCGCGCGAAGGCGCTGCCCTTGGCGAATGGCCCCCGCAAGAGGTTGCCGAGCGCCTTGAAGAAGTTCTTGTTTCCCGCATGACTGACCCCGAGAGTCAGGAATGGGAAAACATCTGGCGTACCCTGAGCAAGGGCTTGCCCGATGTGCCGCATCTGCCCCTGCAACTGTTGGTGGCCTGGGGCAAGGTGCCCCCTCACTACAATTTTTGGCTTGACCGCGCGGGCTACGCCTCTGGTGATACATGGTGGCAAACCTGCGCCGATGAGGTCGAATCCCTTGCATCGGCGGGGCGCGAGCCTTTGGCGGCCTTTGCCCAAAGCGGCAAGGAAGGCAGCCTTGCGGTCTGCGACCTGCCCTGCATCAGCATAGACAGCGCAACCACACGCGATGTGGACGACGCGTTTCATGTGGAGGCCGAGGGCGACGGCTGGGCCTTGACCCTCATGCTGGCCTGCCCCTCGCTGTTCTGGAATTTTGGCGGGCCGTTGGACAAGCTCGTGCTGCACCGCGGCACCAGTATTTATCTGCCGGAAGGCGACTGCCACATGCTGCCGGAAGTGCTGGGCACCGATGCCTATTCGCTGCTGGCGGGCCAGGTGCGCCCTGCTTTGAGCGTGCTTGTGCATGTGGCCCCAGACGGTACGCTTGGTCAATGCGAAGTCTCGGTCGTTCAAACCAGCCTTGTGGCTAATCTGACCTATGTGGACAGCCAGGCCGTGCTTGATGCGCAGGCCGCAGGCGATCCCCTGCCGCAAAATGCGGCAACACCCCACGCCGAACAGTTGCGCCTTGGCCTCGCGCTGGCCCGGCAACGGCAGACCGCCCGTATTGCGGATGGGGCCGTCATTATGGACAGGCCCGACCCCTATATTCGGCTTGAGGGCGAAGGGGCGGATGTGCGCGTGGAAGTGGGGCAGGATTATCAGGCCTCTGATGCGCAGATGCTGGTGGCGGAAATGATGATTCTTGCCAGCGCCGCCGTGGCCCAATGGGCTGCGGAAAAGGGCGTTGCCATGCTGCACCGTGTGCAGGATGTGGCCCTGCCCAAGGAATACGCTGGCATCTGGACTACCCCGCAGGACATGACGCGCATCATGCGCGCGCTCACGCCTTCCGGGCTTGAGGTGCAGGCCCGCCCGCACGCGGCCCTCGGGCTTTCGCGCTACACCCCTGTGACATCGCCCCTCAGGCGCTATCCCGATCTTGTCAACGAAGAACAGTTGGTGCATTTTTTCCGCACCGGGCAACCGCGCTGGACTGAAGCCGAGCTGACAGACCTGCTCAATGTGCTTTCGCCCGCGTTGGACGCGGCGGGGCAGGTGCAGCGTTTCCGTCCGCGCTACTGGAAGCTGCTGTTCTTCCGCCAAAAGGGCGACAAGGTTTGGTGGAACGGCGTTATTACAGAAGAAAACGATGCCTTTGTGACCGTGAGCCTGCCCGATCAGGGTATGTTTGTACGCGGGAAAAGGCGGCTCTTTGACGAGCGTTCGCATCCCGGCCTGGCTGTGGATGTGCGCATTGGCAAGGTGCAGCCCCTGTATAACGAGATCATGATTCTGGAAGCGGTTACGGCAGGATAAGGCCGTTTTTGCAGAACCAGTCGGGCCGTTAAGCAAGTATTTCAACGTGAAAAAGCTCTAGAGCAAATAGCGGAGAATTGTATGCTGGAAGTATTGTGGATTGCTCTGGCCTATGTGCTTGGTTCTGTGCCGTGGGGCCTCGTCATCGCCAAGACTTTTTGCCATCTGGATCCGCGCGAGAGCGGCAGCCGCAACACAGGTGCAACAAATGTGGCGCGTCTGTGCGGTTTTGGCTGGGGTGTGGCTACCCTGGCGTGCGACGTCTGCAAGGGCGCGGTGCCGGTATGGCTGGCCTTCCGTATCAATCCTTCGCCTGTCTTTGTCAGCATTGTAGGCCTGGCCTGTGTGCTTGGACACGTATTTTCCTGTTTCATGAAGTTTAAAGGCGGCAAAGCTGTTGCCACCAGCATCGGGGTGTTCATTCCCCTGGCTTTCTGGCAATTGCTTGCGGCTTCGGCCTTGTGTTGCCTTGTGATCTGGCGCAGCGGCTTTGTTTCGCTGGGTTCCCTGACCCTGGTGGCGGCTTTGGCTGTGGCCCTGGCTGTTTCGGGCCTGTGGGCGTGGTTGCCCCTTTCTTTGTGCGTGTTGGCTGTGGTGGTGTGGAAGCACAAGGAAAACATCGCGCGTTTGCGCGCGGGAACCGAAAAAAGCTGGCTTAAGGGCAAGGACGCGAAAAAACAGGAAGAAAAAGGCTAGCTGCGGCGGCCTGCAAATTTGCGGTGGCAAAACTGCCATCGCTATCTGCCAGTATGTGCCCTTGCCGCAAAGTGTTTTTGCGGACAGGGGCTGCGCAAACAGCCTGTGGCAGGGCTGTTTGCCTGATGCACTTATCAAGGAGTTTCTCTCATGGCGCATGCGGATTTTCCGGCCTATCGCGGTCGCATGGAGTATGTTTGTCTTGACTGCGGCGCGCGTCACCCCGGTGACAGCCTGCTGTACACCTGCCCGCAGTGCGGCGGCGTGTTTTTGCTGGAAAACCTGGATTTTGACAAACTGAAAGAACGCAGCGGCGCAGAGTGGCGCGAACTTTTTGACGCCCGTTCAGCTAGCCGCAGCACAGCGCTTCGGGGGATATTCCGTTTTTACGAGCTTCTTGCCCCGCTGCTGGATGAAGACGACATCGTGTACCTTGGCGAGGGCATCACGCCGATTATCGAAGCGGCCCCTGCTCTGCGCGACCGCGTGGGCGTGCCTTTTGCCTACAAAAACGATGGTCAGAACCCCAGCGCATCCTTTAAGGATCGCGGCATGGCCTGCGCCTTCAGCTACCTCAAGTGGTTGTGCCGTCGCAACAAGTGGGACGAAGTGCTGACCGTGTGCGCCTCCACGGGCGACACCTCGGCTGCCGCGGCCCTGTATGCCTCGTATGTGGGCGCTCCCCTCAAGAGCGTGGTGCTTTTGCCCCACGGCAAGGTGACGCCCCAGCAGCTTTCGCAGCCCTTGGGCAGCGGTGCCACGGTGCTGGAACTGCCCGGCGTGTTTGACGACTGCATGAAGGTGGTCGAACTGCTGGCCGAAAATTATCGCGTGGCCCTGCTCAATTCCAAAAATAGCTGGCGCATCCTCGGGCAGGAATCATACGCTTATGAAACTGCCCAGTGGTACGGTTGGGACATGACCGACCTTTGCCTGTTTGTGCCTATCGGCAATGCGGGCAACATCACCGCCATCATGTGCGGCTTTTTGAAGATGCTGGAGCTTGGCATCATCAGCTCTCTGCCCCGCGTGTTCGGCGTGCAGTCCGAGCATGCCGACCCCGTGTGGCGTTACTACGATGCGCCCAAGGACGCCCGTCACTGGCAGCCCGTAACCGTTACGCCCAGCGTGGCCCAGGCCGCCATGATTGGTAACCCGGTTTCCTTCCCCCGGGTGCGCAAACTGGCGGAGAAGTTTATCGAAAAAGGCGGCGAAGCGGCTTTCCAGGTGGTGCGCGTGACCGAGCAGCAGATCATGGACGCCATGATTGTTGCCAACCGTCATGGGCATATTGCCTGCACGCAGGGCGGCGAATGTCTTGCGGGTCTTCTGAACGCCAAAACTCTTGGGCTGATCAGTGACAAGGAGCATGCCGTGCTTGACGCAACGGCCCATGCGCTCAAGTTTGCTGGCTTCCAGGATATGTATTTTAACGACTCATTCCCGCCCGAATACGGAGTCACGCCAGATAAAAGCCTGGCCAACAAGCCGGAGCTTCTCTTGCCTGAAAGCGCCCGTCAGGGACGCGAAGTGGCAGAATTTGCGCGTATGGGTGCGGATGCTGTGGTAGATCGACTTTCTTTGCAAAAGAAGTAAAGTTCCTGTTGTAATATCCGATAATATCGGAAGCGGCGGTGCAAGTCTGTTGCGCTGCCGCTTCCTTTTTTTATTGGCGGGATACTGCTTTTGGCTGATGATTGCCATATAGGTTTTATATACAGCGGAAGTATCTCCTGTTACGACGAATGCTGTCGGGGGGGGCGCCCCCAGAAGGGCAGAGACGGTGCTGAACCTGAATTTATAGGTTTTGCATCAATTAGCGGCAGGCTTTTTACCAACAAGGACACTTATGTCATTTCGCAGTATCAGAACAGCCATGTTGCTGGTTATCAGCCTCGTGGTGCTGGCGGTGCAATCGGCCCTGATTGTTGTTGTGACACGCATGGGGGATGAGGCCAATCTTACGGCGCGTACTCATGAGATGGATCTTACCGCAGATACGGTGAGCAAATCTTTGGGCGACTTTGGAACCCAGCTCAACATGTTTGTAACTGGCGTTTCCAAACCGCCACGCCTGCGCGAATTTCTGCTTACGGGCGAAGAAAGAAACGGCTCGGTGGTTTTTCTTGCATCCATGTCGCAAGCAGCCCCAGAGATAAATACGCTGTATCTGTTTGACGCCTCCGGCAAACAGGTGATCACTTGCGCCCAGGGAAAAGAGGGCAAACTCAGTGATCTTGCCAATCGCGAATACGTAAAAGCCGCCCTGGCTGGCAAACCGGGTTTCAGCTCCGCGCCGATTAAAAGCCTGGCAACCGGCAAGCTTATCGTGAGTGTCACCGCGCCCATCTTTGATGAAAAAGGTAAGGTCGTTGGCGGTGTGGGCATGTCGTACGATATCGACAGCCTGACAAAAAGCCTCAAGGGCATCACCATTGGCAAAACCGGGCGTGTTCTTGTGGTTTCACCCGAGGGCATTGTTATCAGTCATGCCAATAGTGACCTCATTCTCAAAAATTTGGCTACCGAACCCGGCGTCAGCGACATGGTCAAGGCTGATTCCGGCAAGGGCGTGGAATTTTTATGGGATGGCGAAAAGCGCATGCTGGCGTGGGATATCGCACCCAACTGGAATTGGCGCGTGGGCGTGAGCGTAAGCCGTGATGAGATTGAAGCCCCGGCAAAAGAGCAACGCAATGTCATGCTGATCCTTGGCTTTATCACCATTTTGGCCCTGGTGGGCATCAGTCTGCTGGCGTTGGACAGAGTGGTTGTACGCCCGCTGCGTCAGTTGCAGACATTTGCTTCGGGCGTTGCCGAGGGTGATCTTGATTCCGTGTTGTCGATCAGTCTTCGTAACGAAATCGGCAAGCTGGCGGACAGTCTGCGCAGCATGGTGGGCAGCCTCAAGGCCAAGATCGCCGAGGCTGATGAAAAAAGCCGCGTGGCTCAAGAAGAATCCGAGCGCGCAGCCATCGCTACGCAAGAGGCCGAAGCCGCCCGTATTGCCGCCGAACAGGCCAAGGCAGAGGGGATGTTGCATGCCGCCACAGAGCTTGAAGGCGTTGTGGAAACCGTGACCACGGCTTCAGAGGAGCTTTCGGCTCAGGTCGAACAGGCCAGCCGGGGCGCAGAAAGGCAAACGGCCCGCGTGGGTGAAACCGCAACAGCCATGGAAGAAATGAACGGCACGGTGCTTGAAGTGGCCCGCAATGCCGGGCAGGCGGCGGAATCAGCCAAAACAGCCAAGAGCAAGGCTGAAAGCGGGGCCGATGTTGTGGCCCGCGTGGTGACTGATATCAGCCGTATACAGACCAGCGCCATGGAGCTGAAAACAGAGATGACCTCTCTTGGCAAGCAGGCCGAGAGTACGGGGCAGATATTGGGCGTCATTTCGGATATTGCCGACCAGACAAACCTTTTGGCGCTCAATGCAGCCATTGAGGCGGCGCGCGCGGGTGAAGCCGGGCGGGGATTTGCCGTGGTAGCTGACGAGGTGCGCAAACTTGCAGAAAAAACCATGACCGCCACCAAGGAGGTGGGCGACGCCATCCGCGATATCCAAAACGGCACCCGCAAAAATGTGGGCAACGTGGATCAGGTTGTGGGCATGATTGATTCTGTCACCACCCTTGCGGGAACTTCGGGCGAAGCCCTGCGCGAGATCGTGGGGCTGGTGGATACTACGGCCCTGCAAGTGCAGTCCATAGCCACGGCGGCGGAAGAACAGTCGTCCACCAGTGAAGAGATCAACCAGTCCATTGAAGACGTCAACCGAATCTCGCTGGAAACCACCTCCGCCATGCAGCATTCTGCCGGGGCGGTTTCGGACATGGCCCAGCAGGCGCAGGTGTTGCGCGGGTTGATAGCCAACATGAAGTCCGACAACTCGTAATCGCACTGTTATACAGCAGAAGGGGCTCTACCAGCCGGCGGAGCCCCTTCTGCTGTATTTTTGTCGGCAAAGTTTACAACCATGTGCCATAGCGGCGCATAAAGGCCCCTTTGATCACTGTAGCCAGGGCCAGATAACCCAGAAGAACGGCGATCAGCCAGGGAAAGTAGCTGCCGGGCAGCGCGCCCATGTCCAAGCCTTCTCCAAGAGCGGTAAAGGGAATAGCCGTGCCAACGGCAACCCCAAGGCTCGTGAGCAGTGTTACCTGCCATGCGGCGCGGCTGTGCAGCAATGGAATGCCAGGGGTTCGCAGCATGTGAATGACCATTGTCTGCGTCCACAGCGATTCCACAAACCAGCCCGCCTGAAACAGAGCGGCAAAGCTCGTCTGATCGGCACTGCTCATGGCCTGCCAGCCGCCAGGGGGCATGTGAACCACCGCAGGGCAGATCACCCAGAACAGCAGGGCATAGGTTGTCAGATCAAAAACAGAGCTGGCTGGCCCGAGCCAGAACATGAACCGCCGGATGCTGTCAGTATCCCAACTGCGGGGTTTGCGCAGAAAATCCTCATCCACATTGTCCCACGGCATAGCCGTACACGAGACGTCGTAAAGAAGGTTGAGCACCAGAATCTGCAAGGGCTTCATGGGCAAAAAAGGCAAAAACACGCTGGCTGCCAGCACCGAAAACATGTTCCCAAAGTTGGAACTGACAGTGATTTTTATATATTTTATTATGTTGGCATAGGTGCGGCGGCCTTCCATTACCCCGGCCTCAAGCACCGTAAGGTCTTTTTCAAGCAGGATTACCCCGGCAGATTCACGTGCCACGTCTACGGCGGAATCCACAGAAATGCCCACATCCGCGTTTTTCATGGCTGGCGCATCGTTGATGCCGTCGCCCATAAATCCCACCACATGCCCATTGCCCCGCAGGCAGGTCACTATGCGGGCCTTTTGGCGCGGGCTGAGTTTGGCAAAAATATCAGCTTCTTCCACGGCGGCTTTCAACGCGGTATCGTCCAGGGCCTCAATATCTGCGCCAAGCAAGATGTTTTTACCCGGCAACCCCACCTGACGGCAGACGCTACGGGTAACGGCATCGTTGTCGCCTGTCAGTACCTTTACCCGAACCCCATGCTCACTGAGGGCAGCCAGCGCTTTGGGGGCGGAATCTTTGGGCGGATCAAGAAAGGCCAGATAGCCCAGCAGCACCATGTCGTTTTCATCCGCTACAGAAAAAACGCCAGTAGGAGCGGACATGGTTTTGTGCGCCACGCCTACAACGCGCAGGCCGTCGTTGTTATAGCGGCGCACGCGCTCCAGTATTTCGGCTTGCAGTTCTGGCGTGAGCGGCTCCACTTGTCCGTGGTATTCGGCATAGGCGCAGACGGTGAGCATTTCTTCCAGTGCGCCCTTGGTGATGATTTGCGTCTTACCCGTGGAATCAGCCACCACCACGCTCATGCGGCGACGGCTGAAATCAAAGGGCATTTCGTCCACGAGGCTGTATTCCTTGCGCAGGGGCTGCATGCTCAACTCGTCGGCATGGTTGACAATGGCCGCGTCCAGCAGGTTTTTGAGCCCGGTCTGAAACCAACTGTTCAAAAAAGCATGGCGCAGCACGCGTGCGTCTTCTGTGCCGTGGATGTCGAGCGAATACTCAAGCACGATTCTGTCTTGAGTGAGGGTGCCCGTCTTGTCGGTACACAGCACGTCCATGGCCCCAAGGTTCTGGATGGCGTTAAGACGCCTGGCAATAACCTTTTTGCGGGCCATGAATACTGCCCCGCGCACAAGATT
>QKDT01000434.1 GCA_003251995.1 Desulfovibrio desulfuricans | reverse complement strand
AGTCACGCGAGAAGGAACTGCTTGCGATGCGTCACGTGATCTCGGCCACCCCGGTGGTGGTTGGCGGCGCATTGGTGATCCCGGCGGGCTTGCTGGCACAGCGCAAGGGCGAACCTGAATCGGCTGCCGGTTGGGCGGCGGATGCCGACGCCCGGGCGCGTGTCGAGTGGGTGGCCATGAAGGCCGTGATGGACGCCGAGCGTGCCCTGGGCTATGAGGTGATCGACGTATCGGCGCAGAAGTGTGGCTGGGATGTGACTAGCCTGCCCAAGGCCATCGACGGCAAGCTGCCGGCTTCGCGTCACATCGAGGTGAAGGGGCGCGCCAAGGGGCAAAGTACGATTACTGTAACCCGCAATGAAATCCTCTACGGGTTGAATCAGGCGGACAAATTCATCTTGGCCATTGTGCTGGTCGAAGGTGATCAATACGAAGGCCCGTACTATGTGCGCCAGCCATTTACTCAAGAGCCTGACTGGGCAGAAACCAGCAAAAACCTGGATCTCAACGCATTGCTAGCGCGTGCACAACCTCCCGGAGATATTGTATGAGACTCGAACGCATCGCGCTGCAAAACTACCGCCGCTTTGAAGAATTTGAAATCGACCTTCATCCCGAGCTGACCATCATTGCCGCCCGCAATGGGCAAGGCAAGACCACTGTACTAGAAGCCATCGCTGCAGCATTGGGGCCATTTGTTGGCGCCTTTGATTTGGGTCGTGCTGAACACATACGCCGTACCGATGCACGGTATGGTGTATTGGAAGGTGGTTACGAGAACGAGCAAAACTTTCCCGTGATCATTGCAGCAACGCTGAGCGAACCAGCTATTGAATGGCAGCGCACCCTGCAAAGCGCCAAAGGTCGCACCACCACCAAAGAGGCCGCTCCCTTGGCCAACTGGGGCGCGCGCCTGCAAAAAGAGCTACGCACTACAGCAGAAGTGCCCTTGCCCGTGCTGCGCTACTACAGCTCAAAACGTTTGTGGGTTAGTCATAAAAATGTCAGCAGTAAAGGCATTCTTACGGAAAGCCGCACGGCGGGGTATGAAGACTGCCTGTCATCACTATCCAGCTTTGTGCAGCTACAAGAGTGGGTCAAAAAAGCCACCCAAGCAGTGCAGCAACAGCGCGAAATGCCGGGGTATGAAAAATCCAATTTGGCTTCCCGCCTGAAAGGCATACAGCAGGCCGTTGCTACCGTCATGGCCGAAGAAGGCTGGAACAACTTCCACTACAGCTATATCTTTGACGAGCTGGCCATGACGCACCCTGATCACGGCGCCTTGCCCATCAGCATACTAAGCGACGGCGTGCGCGCCATGATTTCATTAGCGGCAGATTTGGCCCTGCGCTGTGTGCGACTCAATGGATATCTGGGCGAACATGCGCCCCAAGAAAGCAGCGGCATTGTGCTGATCGACGAAGTGGATCTACACCTGCACCCGGCTTGGCAGCAAAGAGTGGTACAGGCACTGCGGCAAGCCTTTCCAAAACTGCAATTCATCATCAGCAGCCACAGCCCGCAGGTGCTTTCTACCGTCAAGCGTGACTCCATTCGTGTGGTGTTCAAGGATGCCGATGGACGTTGGCAGTCGAAAGCGCCCAATCAAGAGATCCTGGGGCTGGAAAGCGCCATTGCCCTTAACGATGTCATGGGCGTCAATCCCATACCGGCAGTAGACGAAGCACAACTGATTGCTGACTACACCGCCGCAATTGAAAATGGCTTGCACGACAAGCCAGAGGGCCTAGCATTGCGCGAAAGGCTGCTGACTATCTATGGCGCAGGTCATCCTGTCTTGTGCGATGCAGATCGTTTAATTCGTTTCCAGAACTTCAAGCTTCGCCAAGCTGCCAAAACAGAGGGGCAAAGCTGATGCACAAGCTTGACCGTGCCAGTGTGGCCGCTCCAGGTTGTCTGGCTGACTATGACTATCAATCTCAGAGCTGGGATGATTTGGCTGGAGAGTGCAAGCGCCAGTTGCGCGCTGCCTTGGTGAAAATGCAAGGCATTCCTGGTATCACAACTGCGGACGCCAACGAATACGGTGTGCGTTGCGCATACTGTGAAGGTGCTATTCACCACGAAGGCCATATCGAACACTTTCGCAGAAAGAACCCTGCGCACTACCCGGAACTGACCTTCGCTTGGGAAAACCTGTTTTTGGCCTGTGGCTCGCATGAACATTGCGGTCATTACAAAGACCGCAAAAGTTCGCCGCCTTATGACCCAGCCCTGCTCATCAAACCCGATGTACATAATCCTGGGCACTACCTGTACTTTCACTCATCTGGAGAGGTGCGTGTACGCAAGGGGTTGAATCCGGGCGATGCCAATAGAGCTACTGAAACCATTCGTGTGTTTGGGCTGGATAAAAAAACATTAGTTTGCTCCCGAGCCAAAGCTATGACTGTTTACAAGAAAAAAGTGGTGGCAGATCTTGATGAACTGGCCGCTTGGTCACCCGCAGATCGGCAGGCTTACCTGGAAGAAGAAATCGAGGCCACGCGCTACGAACCTTACTCCACCGCGATTCAACATTTTTTACAGAGTGCCGCATGATGATGCCCTCCATCAAAACCCCAAAAAAACTCATCGAAGTCGCGCTGCCGCTCGATGCCATTAACGTCGCAGCTGCGCGTGAAAAGTCCATCCGACACGGTCATCCCAGTACCCTGCACCTGTGGTGGGCGCGTCGCCCGCTGGCGGCGGCGCGGGCGGTGATTTTTGCGCAGATGGTCAATG
Organism: Desulfovibrio desulfuricans; assembly: GCA_003251995.1. Lineage (GTDB taxonomy): Bacteria > Desulfobacterota > Desulfovibrionia > Desulfovibrionales > Desulfovibrionaceae > Desulfovibrio > Desulfovibrio desulfuricans_B. The sequence goes on along the minus strand of QKDT01000434.1, from coordinate 76 downwards.
ACCCCGGTGGCGAACGCGGCTACTTTGCGGGCATGACCAAGGCGCAGGCGCAGGTCAAGCGCGAGGAATACTTCCG
>QKDT01000276.1 GCA_003251995.1 Desulfovibrio desulfuricans | reverse complement strand
TGGCTGCAAGCACATCGTCCTTGCTGACCTTGTCCGATCCTTCGACCACAATATTGTCGATGCGCGGCTTTTCCACCACGGTAAACACAAGCACGTTGCCTTCAAGCGTTGCCTGCACGTCGCTGAAGTAGCCCATATCCCATATGCGCTTTACTTCTTCGTTGATGGCAGTGGCGTCTGGGGCGTCGCCCTTGCGGATTGTCAGGCGCATGAGCACGGTATCGGGGTCAAGAACCTTCATGCCGCGCACCTGCACATCGGCAAGGCCACCCTTGGCGGATGTGGGCGTGCTCATGGGCACAAGCGTTGCGGGCGCATCAGGCTGCTGTGGCGCGGCGCTGGCGGCTGTGGGGGTTGAAACTTCAACAGTGCGTTTTGCCAGTGCTGCTGCGCATTCGCCAAGAGAAGTCAGCGAATTGCGCTCAAACCCGGCGGGCACGGCTTCGCCGCTATAGACAGGCACAATGCGCGTGTCCATGGAGAAGCCCTGACCAAGCTGGTTGAATTTGCCGTAAATGACAAAACTGGCGCCAGCCTTGCGACCAAGATCGCGGGCTGTGGCAAGGTCAAGGTTTTCACCGCTGCTGCGCTGCAATTGGCGGGCGGTTTCCATGGGGATAGCCCGCAGACCGTTTTGCCGCAGTTGATCAACGATCAACTTGGGCACATCCTGCGATGCGTTGGGCATTTCCGGCCCGGCATTTACCTGAAAGGGCAGAACAAGCACAAGCGCCCCTTCTGCTGCCACAGCTCCACCCGGCAGTGCCATGGTGGCGCATGCCAGCACGGCAAGGCACAGGGCTTTACACAATACGTTATTCAAAAGTCTTTTCATACAAGGTCCCCGCTTTCAGTTCCAGGGTTCTGCCCATGCCTGCGGCCAGCTCTCGGTTGTGCGTTACAACTACGAGAGTCATGCCCAATTCACGGTTAAGTTCGTTCATGAGAGCGCCTACTTGCGCTCCAGTCACTTCATCCAGATTGCCGGTGGGCTCGTCAGCCAACAAAACGCGCGGTCGCATAAAAACCGCGCGAGCTATGGCCACCCGCTGGCGTTCGCCGCCTGAGAGCGTGGCGATCTTGCTTTCCATGCGCGTAGAAAGGCCCACGCGGTCAAGCATTTCACGCGCACGGCCCATAACAGCGCGTTGGTTAGCGCCGCTTATAATTGCCGGCATTGCCACATTTTCCAGGGCTGAAAATTCCGGCAGCAGATGATGAAATTGAAAAACGAAGCCCAGAGTTTTGTTGCGAAAAGCCGCTTTCTGGTCGGCGCTCATGAGCGCCATGTTGCTCCCTTCAAAACATATCTCGCCCGTACTTGGAGTATCAAGAGCACCCATAAGATGCAAGAGGGTACTCTTTCCGGAACCGGACTGTCCCACAATGGCCAGCATCTCGCCTTCTTCCACAACCAGGTTGATATCTTTGATGATTTCGATCTCATCACTGGGAGTGGCAAATTTTTTGCTCACATTAGAAAAAGTATAAAGTGCTGACATGGCTATTCGTAGCGCAAGGCTTCTGCCGGCTGCAAGCGCGAAGCTTGACGAGCCGGGTAAAGGGTGGCCAGAAAACACAACAGCATGGCGCTGGCGCCAATGATGAGCACGTCTGAAAGGCTGATAATTATGGGCAGGTGATCAAGGGTATAAACGTTTTCGGGCAGTTTGATAAACTGATAGCGCTTGAGCAGCCAGCCCAGCGATAGGCCGAGAGCATAGCCCAGCAGCGTGCCGATAACCCCGATAATAGTGCCTTGAAACATGAAAATACGCCGTATCATGGCGCTGGTAGCGCCCATGGACATCATTATTGCGATGTCGCGTGTTTTTTCCATGACCAGCATGACCAGGGTCGTAACAATAGAAAATGAGCCGATAAGAACCACCATGGCAAGCAAAATGAACATGCCGATCTTTTCCAGCTTGAGCGCTGCAAAAAGGTTGGCGTTCATTTCCATCCAAGAGCGCACATAGAAGGGCGAACCAAGCTCGGTGGAAACCGCGGCGGCGGTTTCGTCAGCTTTGTACACGTCCTCTACGGTCAGCTCAATGCCCGAAAGGTAGTTTTCTGGCAGGCCAAGCACATCGCGCGCGGCACTGAGCGTTACAAACCCTAATGACGAATCATATTCAAACATGCCAGTTTTGAAAATGCCCACCACCTCAAAGGGGCGAACACGCGGCGCGTAGCCGGAGGTCGTCTTTTGCCCAGAGGGTGAAAGCAGATTTACACGGCTGCCCATGCCAAGCCCAAGGCGCTTTGCCAGTTCTTCGCCAACTATGAGCCCTGGCGTGCCTTCACGCTCCAGATTGGCGGCAGAACCCACGCGCATTTGGCGCAACATGGAAAGCACCGCAGGGGCAGACTTTGGGTCAATGCCACGCAGCACCACACCCTTGACCCCCCCGCCAGCGGAGAGCATAACTTCCGTGTAAATAAAGGGAGTTGCCCCTGTTACACCCTTGACCGCACGCGCGCGATCCAAAACATCGGTGTGGTTCTCAAAGGCCGAGGGCAGGTAGGACATGACAATGGCATGGGCATTGGCCCCAAGAATTTTGTCGCGCATGTCGGTGGTGAGGCCGTTATACACGCCCAGCACCACTACCAGCGCGCCAACGCCAATAGCCACGCCCAGAATGGACATGATCGATATGATGTAAATGAATGTCTGCTTTCTCCTCGAAAAGAGGTAGCGCAGTGCAACGAATAGTTCGAATGACATTTGCGGCATATTGTCCCACCTTGCCGGGATATTCAAGAGTTATTTTAGACCCCGGTCTGGTTGGCTTTTGGCGGGGGAAATTTTGATTTTTATGACGG
>QKDT01000105.1 GCA_003251995.1 Desulfovibrio desulfuricans | reverse complement strand
CGCTGCTGCAGTTGATTTGAAAGGATCAAGCCGCTCGGCTGTCCACCAATCCTGATTCAGCCCATATGTTTGACCGGTATAGGGCATGAACTGCCATGCACCGGCAGCACCGGCAGGAGAGCGCACCTCGCTTCGGTAGCCGCTTTCCACAATGGCAAGATAAGCCAGATCATCCGGCATGCCGCGCGACCGGAACACGCGCTTGGCATAGGCAAGAAATTGCTCTGCCCTTTTAGAAGATGCGCTCATGGTCGAGCGCCCTTTACGCAAAAAGTACTTGTACTGCCGGGCAACGTCCTGCATGGCGCTGTCGGGGAGGTTCTTATCAATCTGCCCGGTAGAGTTAAGCGCGGCGGTTTCACTCGCCGTCAAAGGCGGAGAAGTATCTTCATCTGGCACAGACATCGAAAGCCCGCCACCCGGGCCGCTCCCCTGCCGTGAGGCGCAGCCCCCGGCAAGCAACAGACAACAGACAACAGACAACAGGCACAGCCTCGCCATTGCCGATCCGTTCCACTCCGATGATGTAACCATGGTACCTCCCCTTTTGCCGCCCTGGCTTGCCATCTGCCAGGAAGATGCGTACACAGCCGCCATGGGCTGTCTGTGCTTTCCCCATGCGTTTTGTCACGGCATGGGCTACAAACAGCCTGCATCCGTGCGCAACCACGCAAAATATCAAATTAATATATCTTGGCGAGATTTTACTCCCGCACTCTCTCCAATCATCAAGGGTCGCCAGGCGGCCCATGCACACAGCCCGGAGGCGCATATGCATAATGAAACTGAAGAAGCCCCGCTGCTGCCGGGCCTCAAGCCTGTACTGGAACTGCTTGCCAGCGAGCCCCAGCGCATCGACTGCGTCTTCTGCAAAAAAGGTCTGCGCGGTCCAGATGCCCAAGAAGTGCTGAACCTCTGCCGCCAACACAACGTACGCTTCAGCCTGGTTGACCAGGTGGCCCTTGACCGCCTGTGCCGTGCCGGCGGTCAACCGGGGCAGGGTCGTCAAGGTCGTGACGGAGTGTCGCACCAGGGCGTTGTTGCCCGCCTTGCCGCCACCGGCTTTACCGAGCTTGCAGATCTGCTCGCCGCAGCCGCTGGTGCTCCGCTGCCGCTCATTGTGGCCCTTGATCAGGTGCAAGACCCCGGCAACGTGGGCACAATCTGCCGCACACTGTACGCCCTTGGCGGTGCAGGCATTATCTTGCCCCAGCACAACAGCGCTTATCTTGGCCCCGCAGCTCGCAGGGCTGCCGCAGGCGCATTGGAAAAACTCCCCGTGACGCGCGTCACCAATCTGGCGCATGCCCTCGACAGCGCAGAAGAAGCCGGGCTAACCATTTACGGAGCTGGCGGCGACGGCCCATCGAGCCTCAACGCCTTTGCCGAACCCATGCAGTTGCCTGCCGTGTTGGTTCTGGGCAATGAGGACAAAGGGCTGCGGCCCGGCGTTGCCAAGCGATGCGCGCATATGCTGCACATACCGCTGGCCCGGTCTTTCGACTCACTCAACGTGGCTCAGGCTGGCGCTGTATTGCTGGGCCTGACTGCCGCGAGCAATGCAAAAAACTCTGCATCATAGGGCAGTTTCTGCTCGGTAAAAGCCAAAGCAAAAAGCAGGCCAACATATTTGGCCCTTTCAGCAGCATATAGACAAGACCTTGACACAATAAAAAGGGACGTGCGAACGCACTTCCCTTTTTATTGCAAGCAAAACTATGCTATACTTTCTCTAGATTTTTACTAGAAAGAGTTTATACAGTCACAAGATCTCTTCAGTAGCCAGAGATACATATATTTTACATCAAGCATAGCCACAACAACAATCAACACACACCGCTCTCGCCACTGCCCCTGCGCACTGGGGCAAATACACAACTTTTGCCGAACCTCGTGACCTCCCTTGCACGCAAAAAACCCGCCCCGTCAGCATGGCGCATTACTGCGTTGCTGACGGGGCGGGTCATATCCGCCTAACGGCGCTACCCGTAAAAACTGATGGTTACCGAATATATGTGGGGATATTGATGAATACGTCGCGGGTAAAAGTAATCATGCGTTCCATAAGCCAGGGCAGAGCCAGCAGCAGGGCCAGAAACATGCACACCACCTTGGGGATGAAGGTCAGTGTCATCTCCTGAATCTGGGTTGCCGCCTGAATAACGCTGACAAGCACACCCACCCCAAGCCCCACCCCAAGCATGGGCAAGGCCATCATCAGACAGAGTTCAATAGCCTGACGACCAAAACCAATGACGAAATCTGGGGACATGGGCGACTCCTGAAATTTGACGGTGTTCGAATCTTCCTAACCGATAGGCAAAAAACGGGCCAAAGTACTCGAGTCTTCCTGGTCAGAGCAAAAAACTGTTCACCAACGAACCGACCAGCAGATTCCAGCCGTCAACCATAACAAAAAGCAGCAATTTAAATGGCATGGAAACCATCATGGGTGGCAGCATCATCATACCCATAGCAAGCAGCACGCTTGAGATGACCATATCCAGCACCAAGAAGGGAATATAGATGAGAAAGCCGATGGTGAAGGCCGTTTTGAGTTCGCTGATGACATAGGCGGCCGCCAGCAGCATGGTTGGCACTTCTTCCTTGGTGCGCGGCGCTTCCATCTTGCTTATGGAATAAAATACAGAGAGGTCTTTTTCGCGCGTATGTTTAAACATAAAGGTGCGCAAAGGGGCCTGCGCCCGATCAAGCGCAACCTTGTAGTCGATCTGCTCAGCAAGGTAGGGTTGCAGCGCAGTATCATTGATCTGCTTGCCCACGGGGTACATGATGACCACCGTCATAAAAATGGCGAGGCTGGCAAGAATCTGGG
>QKDT01000412.1 GCA_003251995.1 Desulfovibrio desulfuricans | reverse complement strand
AAATGGTTGAGAAAATGCCGCGCAAGCAGCAGGACGTCGTTTCCGCGCTGTCGCAAAGGGGGCAAATGCATGGGGATAACGTTCAGGCGATAGTACAGGTCTTCGCGAAAGCGCCCCACGGCAACTTCGACCTCAAGATCGCGATTGGTGGCTGCCACAATGCGCACATCCACCTTCTTGCAGCCAGTGCCGCCCACGCGCTCGATTTCTTTTTCTTGCAACACGCGCAAGATCTTAACCTGAAGGCTTAACTCCATCTCGCCGATTTCATCCAGAAAGATGGTGCCGCCGTCTGCCATTTCAAAACGGCCCGGTCGCGAACGTATGGCGTGCGTAAAGGCGCCCTTTTCGTGACCAAAAAGTTCGCTTTCAAGCAGTTCCTTAGGGATGGCTCCACAGTTGATGGGCACAAAAGGCTTGTCAGCCCTGCGGCTGTTGGCATGAAGAGCGCGCACCAGCAATTCCTTGCCAGTTCCCGATTCACCAGTTACAAGCACAGTGCTGTCCGTGGGCGCAACCTTGCCGAGGACTTTAAAGACCTGGGCCAAGCTTGTACTCTGACCAATAATGCCGCTGGTATTTAACTCCATGTGTGCATTCTCCGCGTGCATATCCTTTCCTGTGTCAATACACTGACACGCATCGGATTGCCAGTAAAAATGCGCCTATTGTACCGCATTTACCTTCAGCCGTGCCGCTTTTTGCCATGACAGAGTCACCCAATCACATCGCAGCCGCCCAAAGCGCCCCTGCCCTGCCCCCCTGCCCGCTCGATACCTCGCGTGCAGAAATTCTTACATCCCTTGCGCAGGGCTGTAATCTGGTGCTCAGCGCCTTGCCGGGAGCGGGCAAAAGCAGCCGTGTGCCCTTGTGGCTTATGGGCCAGCCATGGCTTGAAGGCCGCCGCATTCTGCTGCTTGAGCCAAGGCGCGTTGCAGCCCGCGCGCTGGCCCGCTACATGTCTGCCCTGCTGGGTGAGGAGCCGGGCAATGCAGTGGGCTACCGCATGCGTGACGAAAGCCGCATCAGCAGCCGCACCTGCGTGGAGGTTGTGACCGAGGGCGTTCTTACACGCATGTTGCAGGATAATCCCGAACTGCCGGATGTCGCCTGTGTGATTTTTGACGAATTTCATGAGCGCTCGCTTATTGCAGACACGGGGCTTGCGCTTTGCCTTGAAAGTCAGGCCGCCTTGCGCCCAGACCTACGGCTGCTGGTCATGTCTGCCACGCTTGATATGGAAGCCGTGGCAAACCTTTTGGGACACTGCCCCACTATTGCTTGCAAGGGCAAGACTTTTGCTGTGGAGATGCGGCACCTGCCGCCAGTGGTGCGTGCCGGGCAGGTTGTGGGCGGCGGCCCCTTGTCTGCCACTGGTGCCGGGCCGCTTTTGTGGCGGCATATGGCAGATGTGATAATGCATTTACTGCAAACAGAACAGGGCAGCCTGCTGGCCTTTTTGCCAGGAGCGGGCGAAATACGCCATCTTGCCAACCTGCTTGAGGGCGCGCTGCCAGCCAATGTTGCCCTTTGCCCGCTCTACGGCAATCTTTCTGCCAGACAACAGGACGCCGCCATTGCGCCAGCCCCCCAAGGACAGCGCAAGGTTGTACTTGCCACATCCATTGCCGAGACATCGCTGACCATCGAAGGCGTGCGCCTGGTGGTAGACAGCGGCATGGCGCGTCTTACGCGCTTTGATCCTGCCAGCGGCCTTACGCGTTTGGTGACAGAGCGAGTTTCGCTGGCTGGCGCGGCCCAGCGCGCAGGACGCGCAGGACGTACCGAACCGGGCATTTGCTGCCGCCTGTGGGCAAAAGAGCAAGAAAACGGCATGCGCCCGCATATCCGGGCTGAAATTCTGGATGCTGACCTTGGCAGCCTTGCCCTGCAACTGGCAGTATGGGGAGTAATCGACCCGGCCTCTCTTGCATGGCTGGACACACCGCCCCAGGCTCATCTAACCGTTGCCAGACAAAATCTTTTGGCCTTGGGCGCCATTGATGCTCAACTGCGCCCCACGGCTCTGGGTCGCCAGATGGCGGCCTTGCCACTTGCGCCACGCACGGCGCGATTGCTGTTGTGGGGATACGACAATTCCCTTGCGGCGCTGGCGGCCTGCACTGCCGCGCTGCTTGAAGAGCGTGACCCCTTGGCCTTTGCCGCAAAGCGTCACAGCAACGGCATGCCCGCCACTGGCGCGGGCTGCGACGTACTGCGCCGCCTTGACTGGCTTTGCCGCGATGGCGCAATTAAAGGAGCGGACGCACCCCGCGAACGGATTCGCCGTCTGGCGCAGCGGCTCATGCGGCAGGCAGAACGACACGCCCCAAAAGGCTCCGCAGCCGCACCTCAAGCGCACCCCCAAAGCACCCCAAGTATCTTTTCTGCTGCTCTTGCCCAGGCCGAAAGCCTTGGGCAGCTTTTGGCTGTGGCATGGCCTGAGCAGCTCGCCATGCGCCAAACGGACGGTCAGCCGCAACCAGCCGCTACGGGCAAAGCCTGTGGCGGGGGCCTTGCAGCCACCACACCCTATCTTTTGCGTAGCGGGCGGGCCGCCCAGATCGCCAGCGATGACCCACTTGCGCGCCAGCCCTTTTTGGCAGTGGCGGAAGTGGACGGGGCAGCGCCCCGTGGGCGCATCCGCCTTGCAGCCGCCCTTTCTTCAAGTGATCTTGAAGCGCTTTTCAGCGCCGATATTTGTAATGAAGACAAGCTCACGGTTTCGGATGCAGGGCTGGTCAGCGCCAGGCGTCAACGTGTACTGGGCGCTCTGGTTCTGGAAGACGCCCCCCTGCCACGGCCCCTCCCCGAGCAGTGCGCGGCAGCCCTGTGCGACCATGTGCGT
>QKDT01000220.1 GCA_003251995.1 Desulfovibrio desulfuricans | reverse complement strand
AGTCAACGCACGCTTCTGCCAGCGGAGGGCACTCAAGGTCGGCCCGCACAAAGTGGCAGGCAGCGGCATCACGCGCATCCGCATAAGACACGGTAGCAGGATGAATACCGGGGGAGGCTTCGCCCCCGGTATTCTTGTCCAAGCCAACGGCCCGGTAGCCCAACTGAGCCAGCAGGCGCGTTGTCGCCCCCGCCCCGCTGCCCAGATCAAGAACCAGAGCGCCAGAGGCAAGCAAACCCGCAGAGGCGCACCACGCCAACGTGCGGCGCGTCAGCTCCACACCGCCGGGCCGCCACGCGTCACCAGCGGCACGGCGAAAATCCGGCCTTTCCCACAATGCGCTCATTTATCTTCCAGCAGGGCTTCCACCTCTAGCATCTTGCCCTCTGCCAGCGATTTGGGCACCTGCGTGAGCCCGCACTTGGGGCAACGCGGCAAAAACACGTCAAAGGCGCTGTTGAGATAAAATACCGGAACCTTCACCTGCTCAAGGGCAACGCGACAGCGACCGCACACCCACTGACCGCCGTCAGGCCCGTAGTTTGGCCCCATGCTCATGACTGTTCACCTCTCTGCCCGCCAGTTTGCATAGCTTGCAACCCAGAGTTCTGCCCTGGGCGCTGCCCGTCTGTGCAACACTGATGGCTGTTGATGACATCTACAGCTTCCTGCCCGCCAGACCCCGGCACCACCATACGGTGGCACCACGCATCATGCAAAATAAAGGTATCGCCCTGCGCCTCGTATTCCACCCAAAACGTCACCTTTCTGGGACGCCATGAGCCGAGACGATGCCCGTCATCCAGATTTTCAAACCAGTGACCGCTGGCCTCTGCCCCGACCACGGCTCCTTCCACATCTGAAAGCAGAATGTGCCGTTCTTCCAGACGGGTCAGCACGTCAGGAGCCACCAACACCCGGTCTTTACCGGGATGGACAGCAAAATCAGAAGGCGTATCTGCAAGCTGGGCCTGCTGCCCTGTTGTATTGCCGTATTTTTCCAGCAGGCTACGGCGCAAAGCTGCCCTGTTGGCGCGACGGGCCGACAGACCGGGCCCCGGGGCCGCCCCTGACTGTATGTTACCTGACTGCCCGCCTCCAGATTGTACGCCGCCAGAAGGAAGCAGCAGATCAAGCAAATGCCAGCATTCCTTGCCGCTAGCCGCCATGCGGTCACGGCACATGATACACGAGGCAAGGCCGGGGTGTTCAAGCTGCGCGGCCCGATGGTCGCTCATGGCCTTGGCAGTTTCTGGCTGGGCGCACCACACAAGCCCCCCGTAGCCGCAACAGGCCGTAGCTGCGCCGGAAAGACGCGGTTCCTCAATCTTTGCACCGCACTTGCCCGCAAGGCTGCGCACAGCGGCAAGCCATGCCTTATCATGTCTGGCGGTGCAGGGATCCTGCACAGAAAAGACCGCTGGCAAGGCGTTGTCGGCAGTACTTGGCAACTCCAGCGGCAGGCCGTCCAGCACCTCCCACACAGATACTGCCTGGGCTTGCGGCAGCGATTCGCGCAGCACCGTGAGGCATGAGGAACAGGCCGCCATGATGCGTGGCTTGCCAAGCCCCTCCCAAGCCTGGCGCAATCTGTCTGTGTGTTCCTTGAAAAGGGTCGTTCTACCAGCCCAGCGCGCCGGGATACCGCAGCAGGAAAGCATGATGCCCACACCCGCGCCGTGATCGCCGCCCAGATTTGCACACAGCAATTCATACAGTGCCGCCGTCTGTTCTGTCCGCGCGGCTGCAAGCTGACAACCGGGGAAAAAGAGCCACTGTTCACCTGTCTTCTGTTCAGGGGTGGCAGGGGGCAGCACAAGGGCGCATTCCGGCCCAGAGGCGCTTTCCATATCCTCAAGAGCAAATTCGTGAGCCGTGGGCGGCATAAAACCGCGTTCCACCATGTCTTCCCGCGCGGAGAGGCACAGCTCTGCCATGGAGAAGTTTTCCGGGCACAGTTCTTCGCACTGCCCGCACAGGGCGCAGCCGTTGATCAGCGCATTTGCCGTGTGCAGCCCCTTGACTATGGAGGCATTATTGTTGATCTGACGTGCATATTGGCGCGGATAGCCTTTGTATTTTTGCAGATACACGCATTCTCGCACGCAGATCATGCACTGGCATTGCAGGCAGCGCTCCGCCTCTTGCGCAGATTCCTCTGCCGAATACAGCGCTTCGCCGCAGGCGGCCTGTGTAGCGGGCTCCACACGCGGCACGGGCGCGATGCCCGTCACATCGGTATGCAGCGGCCCTTGCGCCTTGTCACGCGCGGCAGTGAGAGAAACCCCGCTGGTAACGCGCTCCATGGTTTGCGCGGCATGCCGCCCTTGCCCTGCCTGACGCGAAGATGAGGCAAAAGCATGCCCGGTGGGAGTGCGGCTACACCAGCCAGCACAGCAGATATTGTCGCGCCAGAGCAGGGTTTCCACATCTATCTGGGCCTCATCGGGCACCAGACCGGGGGCAAGCTGCTGTACGGCATGGGCATCTACCAGCACCGCGTCATACTCCGCCGCCAGTTTTTCCAGCAGCGCGGCGTCCAGTGTCGCCTGTTCAAACGCGACCTTCTGGCGACCAAGGGTTTCCATATCCTCTGCCGCAAAATTTTTGGCAATGCCTGCCGCGCCAGCATCTGCCAGGGCAGGATGAGCCGCCAGCAAAAAATCCTCCGGTGCGCCAGCATGAAATACCGTTACAGGGTACGCCTTGCGCGAAAGATCCCAGGCTGCAGCAAGCCCGGCAAGCCCAGCACCCATCACAGCCATACGATATTTTTTGGGCGGCAAGGGCAACGGTCGGGTTTGCGTATTCACTGCAAGCATGCACGAAAGCTCAAGCCCGTGCATGGCAAT
>QKDT01000308.1 GCA_003251995.1 Desulfovibrio desulfuricans | reverse complement strand
AAGATCGCCTGAACCACCCTCAAGCACCACCTGCGGCGCAATCCGCTTCAAGTATGCGCACACTCTCGGATCGGGCATAAGGTTCAGGCACTCAGCAAGGGTACTTGCTGCGGCAGTAATATCACCCGATTGTTCCTGTTGCTCTGCCAGCAAAAGCCAGCCCGTAAGCCACAGAGGTTCTTTGCGTAACAGGGCCTTGCACGCGGCGCTGTCAAAAGGGTTGCCGCTGAATTCGGCGCTCATGCGCTTTTGCTGTTCTTCTGGCAGAACCACCCAGGTATCAAGGTTTTCACCAATACACAGTTCGTAACCGTCCAGCTTTGCCAGGATGTGTTCATCGGGCCGAACAGCGCCGCCAATGCGCTCCATAAGCAGGGTGCTGTTTTCCCGGTCATGGGCAAAACGGCCCGGCGTGCGGCTGGTATGGTGATAAATGACGCTACGGGCTTCGACCTTTAGTTTCAGCCCGTGCGCTCGCAGGGCAAAGCAAAGATCAATGTCTTCAAAACCGTTGCGGTAAGCCTCATGGAAACTGCCGCACTCTTCAAACTGCGCCTTGCGCAGCATCATGGCTGCGCCAGTGATGGCTTGCAAAGGATGCGGCTTGCGGGCCGCAGCAAAGGTGCCGGGCAAATGCTCGTAGAGATGCCCTACGGCATTGAATGGATTCACATAAATGCCACAGTGTTGCACAGTACCATCAGGATAGAGCAACAGCGGGCCGACAGCGCCCACCCTGGGGTCAGCCATAGCATCCCGTAGGGGAGGCAGCCAGCCGGGCGTGAGCGTTGTGTCGTTGTTCAAAAAGAATAGCAAATCGCCGCTGGCAGCCCTCGCCCCGGCATTGCAGCCCCTTGCAAAACCTACGTTTTCTGCCATGCGCACGGCTTTAAAAGACGTGCCAAAAAGAGCCTCGCCCAAGGGCTCAAGTGTGGATGCCGTGGCGTCAGTGGAGTGGTTGTCCACAACAACTACTTCCATATTTTCGCCAGCAGAATGCGCCGAAAGCGACCGTAGGCAAACCTCAGTCATCTCCCAGAGATTCCAGACAGGAATGACAACAGAAACCCGGCTAGATTCCGCCATTTCAGTATCCTCCAGGCTAGCGCCCAAGGGCAAAGCGGCGGGCCGCCGCTATAAAATTGGTGGCCCAGCAGGGAATTGCCGGAGCAAAAATATGCGTGTACGAGGCCCAAACGTTCTGCCGCAACAAGCCGTCCAGAGCGGGGGAGCAGCTAGCCTGAGCGCCATCACTGGAGTTCTCTCCTTCACGCCCCATGCCCTGCCCCTTGCGTAGGCGCAAACCGTGTTTCGGAGTCTGCCCCTGCCAGCAGCAGCGTGAATAATGGAATTCATGCCCCAGAATTTCCAACCCAACGGGGAAAAAGAGGTTTTCTTCCACTACTGTTCCCCGCACATAGCCAAGCCCCTGCGGCTTGCTGCAAAACTGGGCAACCACAGGGAAGATGCCGCTCATGGGCCACAATTTGCCCTCGCGCTCTATGCCCTGCGACAACAACATAAAACCACCGCATTCGGCATAAATGGGCAAGCCCGCATCTGCCCAGGAGGCGATCGTGCGCAAATGCGGCGATGCGCTGAGGTCTGCCGCCCAGTCTTCTGGGAACCCGCCGCCAAGATAAAGACCGTCTATTTCGCCAGCTTCGGCATTGTGCAGAGCATCCCCTCGCAGCACAGGCCAGGCGGTTGCGCGGGGCCCCACAATCTCAAGCTGTACCAGTTCTGCCCCGGCGCGCTCCAAGGCCTCAAGATTTTCTTCATAATAAAACCACAGGGCGCTGTCTCGCACATAGGCGATACGAGGACGCCGGGCTGACGGGTCAACCTGCGCTCCATCCATCTCGCCCATATTTTCAGTCAGGGGCTGGCCCGTCGGCTGCTGCGCTCTCCCGCCCACTATCGCTGAGCTGAAACATTCTGCCGTTGCACCATGGGCATTTTCACCCGCCGCAACTCCAGCTTGCCCACTTGTCTGCCCCTCTGCCAACATGTCTGCCAATGTGCCTGGCTGTTCATTCCAGAACGGCTGCACACATTCCAGCCCGGCATTAACACTGGCTGCCGCAAGAGCTGCCGCCATCACCGCCTTGAGATCAACATGTTCAGCAACAAAAGCACCCAGCCGATCCAGCACGGCCCGCGCCTCTATTGAGAGTGCGTCACCGCAGGAGGCGATACCCATGTGCCTTTCTGGCAAGGGATTTTCTTTCAGGCGCGGCAAGGCTCCGAGTACGGCAACATCCGTATATTCCTCAATAACCTTGCGCAACAGCGCTTCATGCCGCGCAGTGCCCACCTGATTGAGCACCACGCCCGCAAACTGCAAGCCGGGCTCAAATGTTGTCATTCCATGAACCAGAGCCGCTGCCGTGCGAGTCATCTTTGTGCAGTTGATGCTGAGGATGACCGGGCAACCGAGCAGCCGCGCCATTTCGGCAGTGGAACACGAGCCCGACACGTCCATGCCGTCAAAAAGGCCCCGGTTTCCCTCAATCATACCCAATACCTGTTGCGCGTCAGATTGCGCCCGGGCTTTGCGCATGGCATGTACAAACAGGGCCTTAAGCCGCTCTGGCGCAAGCATGTAGGGATCAAGATTGGTGGCGGGCCTTTCTGCAGCCATGGTCAGCCACGCGGCATCAATATAGTCCGGCCCTTTTTTGAAAGGTTTGACCGTGTGCCCCTGTCCAACGAGCGCTCGGGTGAGCCCAAGCGACAGCAGGGTTTTACCGCCGCCACCCGACAGTGCCGATACACACAGCCGGGGCATGAGCGCATCCGCTGAAACGCAAGAAAAAGACGAGGAATCGGATTGTGGCGAGGATTGCTGCATGC